>JAAEOZ010000158.1 GCA_024222685.1 Gammaproteobacteria bacterium
CTTAAATGGCGTGGCAAGATTCATTACATGCTGGTTGACGAATATCAGGATACCAACACCAGTCAATACGAGCTGATTAATCTTTTATGCGGCCTACGGCAAAAATTGACCGTAGTCGGTGATGACGATCAGTCGATCTATGCCTGGCGTGGGGCGAAGCCCGAAAATATGGCCCGATTAAACCAGAATTTCCATGATCTGGAGGTTATTAAGCTTGAGCAAAACTACCGATCCAGCAGTCGAATATTAAATTCTGCCAATGCATTAATCGCCAATAATCCTCATTTGATAGAAAAGAAGCTCTGGTCCGCAGCCGGGCCGGGAGAATATATTCGTGTATTTCCATGCAAAAATACCGATGATGAAGCCAGTCGAATTGCGATTGACATTATCAGCCGTAGATTTCAGGATGGCGATGATTATCAACGATTCGCCATTTTATATCGAAGCAACTATCAATCGCGTAACTACGAAAAAGCTTTACGCGACCAATCAATACCATATCAGATAACCGGGGGTATCGCCTTTTTCGAGCGTAGAGAAATTAAAGATATCATGGCCTATTTACGTCTGCTCTGTAACCCTGATGACGACCAGGCTTTACTACGAATTATCAATACTCCAAAAAGAGAAATTGGTACGTCAACCATTCAGGGGCTGGCAAACTACGCGCGTAGTAGACATCAGAGTCTTGGACGATCAATGCAGGAACTGGGATTGCGAGAAAGTCTTGGAAATCGCAGATGGCAACGATTGCAGGAATTTGTCCATTTCATCGCAGAACTCAAATCAAAGGCTGATGATGCTGATGCAATGAGTATTGCAAGGGAACTGGTTAGCAACCTAGACTATGCCGACTGGCTTAAACAAACCAGCAGCTCTCAAAAGCAGGCAGATGAGGCAGTTGAAAATGTCATGGAGTTAATTAACTGGATAGGTAATCTGCAAAAGTCACGCAATGAAAATTCTCTGAGTGATTTAATTACTCACCTGACTCTAATCTCGATACTGGAAAATGATGACAGTAATAATGACAACAAAGGCGTGCATTTGACAACCATCCATGCCGCTAAGGGACTCGAATTTCCCCATGTTTATCTGGCTGGTTTCGAAGAAGACAGCCTCCCACATCACCAGTCTCAGGACCCCGAAAGTATCGAAGAAGAACGTCGCCTTGCTTATGTCGGCATTACACGTGCAGAAAAATCTTTAACAATCTGTCACGCTAAAACCCGCCAGAAGTTCGGTGAGCTACAACATTTTGAGCCCAGCCGATTTTTGTTTGAACTCCCGGAAGAAGACCTCGAAGGTGCTGAGCACCTGGCAGGCAAATTGACTGAAAGCGAAAAGGAAGAAAAAGCGCTTAATACCTTCGCTAATTTAAAAGCAATCCTTGGTAGTGCTGACTAAATAGCGATATCCAGACTCGACTAGTGCTGAATTATCTGACTCAGGAATAACTGCGTTCTTTCATTCTGCGGGTTATTAAAGAATTCATTCGGTTCATTTTCTTCAATAATTTCACCGGCATCCATGAAAATAACCCGATTAGCTACCTTCTTCGCGAAACCCATTTCGTGAGTAACACAAATCATAGTCATACCCTCTTCGGCAAGTTCGACCATAACATCGAGCACTTCAGAAATCATTTCCGGGTCGAGTGCAGAAGTCGGCTCATCAAACAGCATAACCTTCGGGTTCATGCACAGACTGCGTGCTATAGCCACTCGCTGCTGTTGCCCGCCCGACAGCTGACCAGGATATTTCAGAGCCTGTTCCGGAATTTTTACTCGCTCCAGAAATTTCATTGCTACTTCTTCAGCTTCGGCCTTTGCCATTTTACGAACCCAGACAGGCGCCAACGTACAATTTTCCAGCACACTGAGATGCGGGAATAAATTGAAATGTTGAAAGCACATGCCGACTTCACGACGAGTTGCCTCGATATGCTTGAGATCACTGGTTAACTCGACACCATCAACAATAATCTGTCCTTGCTGATGCTCTTCCAGCCGGTTGATACATCGGATTGCGGTCGACTTGCCTGAACCCGATGGCCCACAAATGACGATACGCTCGCCACGTTTAACATGCAGGTTTATATTTTTCAGTACATGAAATTCACCATACCATTTATGCATGTTGTTAATTTCAATTATAACTTCATCAGAGACTTCAAGCTTACTCTGGAGACCGTTCGCGGTTTCATTCATCGAGACTCACCTTTAAAAAATAGTTATGACTAGCGCTTATGACCAGTATGAAGCTTACGTTCTACCGACTGACTGTATTGCGACATGCCAAAACAGAAACACCAGTAAACAAACGCACAGAATACGTAACCTTCAACCGCATAACCGAGCCACTTGGGGTCGGTAGTTGCTGCCTGTACGATTCCAAGAAAATCAAACAGCCCGATAATGAGTACCAGCGTAGTATCCTTAAATAAACCGATACAGTTACCAACAATACCCGGGATAACATGCTTCAATGCCTGGGGCAAAATAATAAAAGACATTGACTTCCAATAATTTAGCCCCAGTGCTTCAGCTCCCTCATATTGCCCTTTGGGAATCGCCTGCAATCCACCACGGACGGTTTCAGCCATATAGGCAGAGGTAAACAACGTAACACCAACCAGTGCACGAATTAGCTTATCGAAATTAACACCGTCCGGCAGGAACAGAGGAAACATCACCGAAGACATAAATAGAACAGTTATCAGTGGTACACCACGCCAAAGCTCGATAAAACCGGTACAGAAAGCGCTCACCGCGGGCATCTTTGAACGTCTACCCAATGCCAGTAGTAGCCCGATTGGAAATGATCCGACAATACCGACGATCGATATTATCAGAGTCAGAGATAGCCCACCCCAAAGAGACGTTTCAACAGTGGCTAAACCAAATGAACCGCCAGCGAGTAAATAGAACCCGATCACAGGATAGATAAAAAGAATGAAAGCACCGAGCCAGGCTTTATGACGAAAACTATTTATGAACATCGGAATCATCAATGCAATCAACAGATAAAACGTGCTGTCGACACGCCATCTTTCTGCTTCTGGGTAAAACCCATAAATGAACTGACTTAATCGAGCGTTTATAAAAACCCAACAAGCCCCCCCACTATCACAGGATTCGCGAGAATCACCAATAAAGTCTGCCTTGAAAAATATCCAGGAGAAAACAGGCGGCAATGTCAAATACAACAAATACAATGCCAGTACTGTAATCAAAGTATTTGTAGTATTTGAAAACAGGTTAGTCCGCAACCAACCAACTATACCTACGGTACTAGGTGGTGGCGGCAAATCAGGATGGCTACCTGGCGCATATTGTGTGTCAATGGTCATATCGATTATCTCTCCACCAGTGCCATTTTAGCGTTGTACCAGTTCATAAACATCGAAATCCCTAAAGATATCGACAGATAGATCGCCATCGTGATTGAAATTATTTCAACAGCCTGACCAGTCTGGTTTAACACCGTACCTGTAAACACTGAAACCAGATCGGGATAAGCTATGGCTGTAGCCAGCGAAGAGTTTTTGGTTAAATTTAGATACTGGCTGGATAGCGGAGGAATAATAACACGCAAAGCCTGCGGTAAAATAACCAGTTGCAAGGTCGGTGCTGCTTTTACGCCCAATGCGTGAGCTGCCTCAGTTTGCCCATGACTGACCGACTGAATACCGGCACGAACAATTTCTGCTATAAAAGATGCCGTATATATCGACAGAGACAACCACAAAGCAATAAACTCAGGCGTAATAACTGTCCCACCGACAAAATTGAACCCCTTAAGAACAGGTAGTTCCAGGCTAACAGGGAAACCGGTCACTATCAGGGCCAGTAGTGGCAAACCTATAATCAATCCAAACGATGCGTAAACAGTATGAAATTGCTGACCAGTATTTTCCCGACGTTTCCTGGCCCAACGCTTTAAAAAGAAGACGCCGACGATAGCGATGATCAAAGCCCAGATAACCAGCGTAAAGCCATCACCGTAATTTGCCGATGGCAAATAAATTCCGCGGTTATTGAAAAACACTCCATCGACAGGGTTAATACTATTCCTCGGCCCAGGCAAAGGTCTTAATATGGCGGCGTACCAAAAGAATATCTGCAACAATAAGGGGATGTTTCTAAATGTCTCGACGTATACCATGGCTAGACGTGAAACCAGCCAGTTCCTGGATAACCTGGCAATACCAACGATGACACCGATAATTGTAGCCGCGACGATACCGCAAAATGCAATTAGCAGGGTATTGAGTAAACCAACTAAGAAGGCGCGCCCGTAACTTGAGGCTTCGCTATATTCAATCAGGTGGGTAATAATTCCGAAACCAGCAGTGGTACTAAGAAACCCAAATCCGGTAGCAATCCCCTGTTTCTCGAGGTTGGCAGATGTGTTGCCAAATATGTACATACCAAATGATACGACTGCAACCAGCAACACTGCCTGGAAAAAAATACTTCTTACCGCCGGATCATTCCACGGTTTGGTGGTCGAGGGAGGGGGTCCTGCTGATTCTTCTCTATTCACGATTTGTCCTCTGTCATGTATTAAAGGCCCACAGACGGGTCAGAATCTACCCTGACAACCCTGCAGAAATTTCAGAGTCCTATAACGCAAACGTCCTGTTAAAAAACAGGACGTTTGCTTTGACAGGATTAGCGAATAGGTGGTGCGTACTGAATGCCGCCTTTGCTCCACAACTCATTCACACCGCGTGCGATGTTCAGCGGATCAATAGACAGGTTACGGGCAAAAGATTCGCCGTAGTTACCTACAGAAGATATGATGTTGCCACACCATGTAGGACTGACACCCAGGTTCTCACCGAAACTACCCTCTTCACCGAGAAGTCTCTTAACCGCTGGGTCGCCACCACTTTTGCTTTTGATATTAGCTGAGGTTATACCCATTTCTTCAGCGTTAACCATGCAAAACAGAGACCACTTGGTAAGGTTAAACCACTCATCATCGCCTTGTCTTACAACCGGGCCTAGCGGCTCTTTAGAAATTACATCGGGCAATACTTTGTGCGCAGAAGCATCTTTCAGCTTGATACGTTGAGCATATAATCCAGATTGGTCAGTTGTATACACGTCACAACGACCTGCGTCATAGGCGGCGACAACTTCGTCTGACTTCTCAAATGCGACAACGGTGTAGTCCATACCATTACTACGAAAATAATCAGCTACGTTCAACTCGGTAGTCGTACCGGTCTGGGTACAAACAGCAGCACCACTTAATTCGCTGGCGCTGTTAACACCCAAATCTTTACGAACCATGAAACCCTGACCATCGTAGTAGTTAACACCGGCAAAGTTTAAACCAAGGGCAGTATCTCGAGTAGCTGTCCAGGTAGTGTTACGAGATAGAATATCGATCTCGCCGGATTGTAAAGCCGTAAAACGCTCTTTCGCTGAAAGTGGCGTGAATTTTACCTTGGAAGCGTCACCGAATATAGCAGCTGCTACAGCGCGGCAAATGTCTACGTCTACACCACTCCAGTTACCTTTGTCATCAAAGTTTGAAAAGCCGGGTAAGCCCTGGGAAACACCACACTGTACATGGCCTTTACCTTTCACATCATCCAGCGTGGCCGCTGACACAGAACCAGCTGAAACAGCTAGCGCAGACGCCAACATTACAGTTGAAGTAAGTTTTTTCATTTATATCTCCTCGGATTTAGATGAGTTTTTTTTAATATCGCAGTGGATTTACAGCGATTGGGTGAAACCATAATCACTTCAACGGTTAATTGCAACCCTAAAATTTCAAATAAAAACTTTTCATGGAATTGAATCGAGATATGACATCCCGTAATCATTCAAGACTGTATAAAACAGGTCAATCAACCAGGAATCCCATGGCGTAACCGACTCATCGGTGATATATCATTTCAGTCCAGCTGTTTTTATCATTACGCTGTATTTTACAAGATTATTTCACTCGATTAAACATTACAAAACCTATGCCATATTTTATTTATCGGATAGAGCAGCAATCCGGACAGCTGGTTAAAAAGCTGACTTTCAATAACAGTGTTGACAACTATAAACAGGCAAAAAATGATGTAAATGCATTGAGAGAGTCGATACCAGAAGAATCAGGGCGATTCTGGAAAATAGTTTTTGCTGAATCACAATTGCAGGCTGAAGAACTTTTACAGGAGAAGCGCGATAAACCGGTATTAATGGAGTGGGAAAAATGAAGCTTTCAATTAATCAGTGCGCGAGGACGGCTAATTCCTTCCGATTTCATATGAGTAAATTTGTCCATCGAAACAGGATTTCCCAGGTAATAGCCCTGAGCAAAATCTATGCCCAACTGTTTGATCTCACTAACTACAAGATCACTATCGGCGCACTTGGCAATAGTGCGGATATCAAGTAGATGGCACATGGTATTAATGGACTCAACCATAGCCTTATCGATGATATCGATTCCAACATCACGAATTAAATCCCCGTCAATTTTAACAAAGTCTACCTTTATATTTTTAAGGTAGGAAAAACTGGACAGACCGCTACCAAAGTCATCCAAGGCAATCGAACACCCAATTTTACACATTTCTTCGATAAACCTGCTGGCTTTGCTAAAATGATTGGTTAGTGTTGTTTCGGCAATTTCGAAGCATATTTGCTTCGGAGACAATACATTTTTATTAAATTGATCTGAAACAAATTCAATTAATTGATCATCCGAAATCACCTGGGCAGACAGATTAACACTCATAATCAGATCCGGATTCTGCATAAATATGTGCGAATAATCTTTAAAAAGTCTGGTAATTACCCACCTATCGACCTGAGCCATCATTCCGTATCGACTTGCGGATGGTATAAATGCACCCGGCTTCAGGTCATTATTTTCCAGATCAATCATACGCAATAGGACCTCGGCTCGAATAAACCCGCCGCGTTTCTCCGTATTCAGCTCGATTACTGGCTGATAGAGAAGGTGAAAACGTTCATTTTCAATCGCGTAGGCAATATCTTCGCGACCTATTTTTTCCACCTGAGGCAGGTTAGATGGCATCGAGTCATCGGTCGCCACATAAGCACAACCTCTGCCTAGATCCTTTGCGGTATAACAGGCCTGATCAGCTCTGTTCATTAGTTCCACTCTGTCACTCGATTCAGAGGTTATCGCCACTACTCCGATGCTAACGCCAAGTTGATATGTCTTTTCCTCCCAGATAAAACGATACTCTCTAATTGAATCAATCAATATTTCAGCAACTCGACTCGCCTTGCTCAATGGACAGTTTTCCAGTAAAACACTGAACTCATCACCTCCCAGTCTGCCAAGCGTGTCCCGCCCACGCAATTGACTCGAAAGCAACGCTGATATCTGCTTAAGGAGTTCATCACCGGCGACATGACCAGCTGTATCATTAACAATTTTGAATTGATCAAGATCGAGATATAGCAATGCGTGTGTGTTTTCAAAATTTTGTGCACTTTCCAGTGATTTTTCTAATCGCACCTCAAATTCCGCTCGATTTACCAGACCGGTAAGCGGGTCGTGGGTTGCCTGATGCACAATCATCTTCTGCTTTCGCCTTGAATCGGTGACATCTTTAAATACCAGCACGACACCCAGGCAATTTCCCTGCAAACCAAACATCGGCGCTGCAGTCCCCTGAATCGAATAACGCGTGCCATTTCTGGAAATCAATACATTTTCAGTTTTTGGGGAGATTATCCGCCTTTCTGAAAGGCAGTGTTGAGCCGGATCCGGAATAATTCGACCAGATACTTCATCTTCCAGATGCAGGATCGACTCCATCGACATTCCCATCGCCTGATGAAAACGCCAGCCGGTTAATCGTTCGGCAACGGGGTTCATATAGTCGATTGCTCCTGAACTATCCGTGGTAATGACCCCATCTCCGATAGAATGTAGCGTAATTTGTGCCCGGTCTTTTTCTAGCAGGGTTTCACTGATCGCCAGGCACCGCTCAAGTTCGGCAGAGGCCCGAGCACAAAATAGCTTAATGATGTCGATTTGTTGATTGTCGGGATGAAAACTATTGCGATGCATACCAGCCAGCAAACCTATCTTGTTTCCAGACGAATCCTGCAAATGCATGGAAAAAAAGCCTGCAACACGAAACCTGCTCTGGAATAAATCTGACTGAGGAAACATATCACTTGCTGAATTTTGCAGATTCCAGAAGCCACCAGCACTACCAGCGGGACAGTCAGCCAGGGAAATACTCTGGTTCATGACGTAACCGTCATCGCACCAGTAAGCATGCGTTCGATAGTTATGCGAGCCAGCCTCTTCGCAACTGGCTATAATTATCGAATCCACTTGCAGGTAATGGGCAAGTTCTCTGGCCAATGCATAAAAAAAAGATTCACCCGTTGTGCCGATGGTTCCTTCAATCAGGGTATGTAACTGGCTACTTCCTGTATTCTCCTGCTTCTGTTCAATATACTCCCGATTTCGATTTATAATGAACCAGAAACCAGCTCCAGCTACCAGCATAGCTAGAACGACTGTGTATGTAATATTCAAATCTGACATAAGACTTTTATCAGCTTATCGAACAAAAAGCCGGCTAATCTACAGGAGTTGTAAGAGAGTATAGGAGACTATCTCGCCATGTGTGCAAATTACTCAGATTATCCGCTTGCAAGCCGATATGGCTTTACCTAACCTAGACATATCATTTCCAGATAAAAAAACTATGGCAAGAAACCTGCCCACTAGCGAACAGATGATTACTGAACTGATTGCAATACCGTCGGTTAGCTGTGTTCTCTCAGATCTGGATATGTCTAATAGAAATGTTATCGAAGTCATCGCCAGCTGGGCGGAACCGCTCGGATTCAATTGCGAAATACAGGAAGTTACCGATGGTAAATTCAATCTTATCGCTAGAGCCGGAACTGGTACCGATGGGCTGGTGCTTTCAGGGCACACCGATACTGTTCCCTGCAACGAATCCCGCTGGAGTCACGATCCGTTTACCATGACTAAACATCTGGACAGACTATACGGCCTCGGAAGCTGCGATATGAAAAGCTTCATGGCCCTGGCATTGACAGCTATTGAGTGCTTTGATTTAAAAAAATTGAAACGCCCTCTAACCCTGGTGGCAACTGCCGATGAAGAGTCGACTATGTGTGGCGCCAAACTCATTGCCGATAATGGCAAAAAACTGGGGCGTTTCTGTATCATCGGTGAACCGACTGACCTGACACCGGTGCGACAGCATAAAGGCGTGCTTTCTCAATCCATCCAGCTAATCGGCCGCTCCGGACATGCGAGTAATCCTGCACTGGGAAATAATGCTCTCGAAGGAATGCACGAATTAATCGGTAATCTATTAACTTATCGAGACGGAATACAGCAAAAATACAATAACCACGCCTTTGAAATCCCGACTCCTACACTGAATCTTGGTCACATTCACGGTGGCGACAACTCGAATCGAATTTGTGGTGACTGCGAGTTGCTCATTGATATCCGCTATCTACCTGAAATGTCAATAGAACAGCTCATCTCCGACATCACAGGTCTGTCTAATGCTGTTGCCGAACGTCGCGGCCTGAGTTGTAATTGCAAAATAATGGGAGACGGCCTGGCGGCCATGGATACGGCCGAGGCAAGTGAAATAGCTCAATTCCTCACTTTCTGCACAGGTAAAAAATCAACCAGTGTTGCTTTCGGAACCGAAGCACCGTATTTCAACCGCATGCAAACCGAGACTATGGTGATCGGCCCCGGATCGATTCGACAGGCGCATCAACCCGATGAATATCTACCCATCGAGCAGATTAAGCCAACCATCGACCTGCTAAAAAATCTGATTCATAGATTCTGCCTATGACTCTGAACATTGTTGCTGACTGTAATATTCCACAGGTTACTGAGGCATTTAAGGATATAGGTAATGTCATTCTGATACCGGGTCGCGAAATCGACAAAAGCCACCTGGTTGACTGCCGGGCGCTGCTTGTTAGAACGGTCACCGAGGTGAGCCCTGAATTGCTGGAAGGTACCCCTGTAGAATTTGTCGGTACTGCAACCATTGGAACCGACCACGTCGACCAGGATTACCTGGCTCGTAAAAAAATTGCTTTCAGTAATGCCGCAGGCTGTAACGCCGAGGCCGCATCGGAATATGTTATTAGCGGATTGTTTGCATTATCTCAAAAAAATGGCTTCGACCCATTTAAGTTGAAAGCTGGAATTATTGGCTGTGGCAATGTGGGTTCTCGTGTTTATCATAAACTCACGGCGCTTGGCATTGACTGCCTGTGCAATGATCCACCTTTGGCAAATAAAAGCGTCGCCAAAGAATATGTAGATTTAGACACCATCATAAAGCAGTGTGATTTTATTACCTTGCACGTGCCATTAACCCTTAATGGTGAGTTCCAAACGAAACACCTTTTTGATTTCAAAAGATTATCCCAGTTGCGTCAAAACTGTCTGTTAGTCAATGCCGCTAGAGGCCCGGTAATTGATAATCAGGCTTTGCTGGGGGTCATCAAAAATCGATCCGATCTAATAGTTTTCCTCGACACCTGGGAAAACGAACCGACACCATCAGGAGAACTGCTTACAAGCGTCGATCTCGCCACACCACATATCGCCGGATACAGTGTCGAGGGAAGATTGCGAGGTACACAGATGATACTGGACGCGACCTGTAAACATTTTAATAAAACAGGTAATTGGCATATGTCACAGATGCTACCAGATGCTGTTGATCTTGAAGCTGAGCCAAACAATGATCATCTCGCTTACTGGCAAAATGTATTTTTCAAACACCATGATATTCAACAAGATCACTCGGCTTTATTAAAACTACCTGAACTGGACAAAAGTGAGATCGGGACTTATTTCGATAGCTTGCGACGTGTCTACCCGGACAGGTTTGAATATCCGCGATACCGAATAGGTATAGCCAAAAAAAAAGCAGCCGCGATTGCTCGCAGGCTGCATTTTAATGTTATTTAAAACAATACTATTTTAAGGCGACGGGGCCTGCAACAGGGTGTCGTCAGTAACGTCTACAGCAGCACCATCACTCGCCAGAAAGGTTGCCGCCAGAGTCTGAATCTCAACCCTGACCAACGTATTGGTAGCCTCAGTATTGAAATCATCAGCATCGGCACTGAGCAAAGATGAATGATTACCGACAGCAAATTTAATGCTATGTTTTAAATCTGCACCGGCCTGATCACTATTAACCTGAGTCAACCCCAGCAACTCCAACATAGGTTCGGTTCCGGCCAAAGGTGCAGCTACTGTCAAGCCCGAGGTATCATTACTATCAGGTACAGTATTCGGCACTACCAGATCTGATGGCGATGCATTACCGCCCTGGATTTCAAAATATAAAATCCCCTGTGTTTTTGCTGCCAACGTTGCTGCATAGTTGACTGAATCGCCAGAATCGACCACTGTTTGCGCCGCTCCAATAAATGACTCGTAGTCAGCAGTACCCTTGATAACACCACTTGCCTCGAGACCAGCAACAATAGTCGGAGAAAATGCAGCTGAACCATCGAGAACCTTGGGCAGTGAACCGCCCCCGAATGCAAATGCCGCATCTCTGACATTTGATTCTAACGCCGTAAAAGTCGTACCTACGATTGCACCGAGAGAATGGCCAAGAAAATAAATCCTGGTTTCGTCAAATGTAGCTGCGCCCGCTGTCATGTTACCGACTGCATAAGTCAGTGCAAACAGATCAGATACTGACTGTCGCAGGTTATCACGCGTATTTAATAAATTAGTCAAATTGATAAAGTGTTTACCTGAAGTATCGGTAACACTGTCGGGTCCGGCAGCCGAAGTATCATTGTCAACCAGATCAAGATCGAATGTTCTTTCGCCCACTCCTGGAAAAGCACCATAAAACGCCTCAGTACCGTTGGTTTCATCGCCTGTTAGACCATGCAAAGGCATATCGATAGCAACCACCGCTAGTCCTGCGCTGGCAAATGCATCGGCTACCGCCAACATTGTTGCCCTGTTGGAAGTAATTCCATGCTGATAAATCACGACCGGATAGCCCGCGGCGGGTATAACAGATTTCGGTACAGAAACCATCAAGGGGATAGTCTGATCAGATGTTTTAACAACACCGGGGTTGAAGCGAGATAGATTCGAACCTGCAGCACCCTGCCAGAAAGACGCTAATGGGGTTGAATCATTAGCACCTGTCGCTGCTGTCAGATAGTAAGGTACGGTTACACTGCCAATCCAGATATCAGCCGCACCCAATGCAGAATCCGCCGCACTATCGACCAACACTGAACCCGGCACAGCGCCACCACGGATATCGGTGCGTACCTGAGTTAATACATTACCAATCGATTGGGTAGAAAATAACCAGCTCATAATGATATCACCCGTATCCAGAGTGGTATCAAAAGCGGCCAATGTTGCTTCGCTGGTGCTGGTTATCAGGCGCAATGGTTCAAGTGAGGTAGCCTCGGCATCGCTAAGTGCCGGGTTCTGACTGATGCCGCCATCAACAAGCGGGGTAGTCAGCTTTGATAAAGCATAGGCACCGGATACACCCATTTGATTGCCATCTGAACTTGTCAGCTCATTAGTAATAACAACATAATAAGCTGATGAAGCATTTAATGGTTTCAGCGGAACTATAGCCAGCGACTGACCGCTAGAGTCAACCGAAGATACGGAACCGACAAAATCAACTCCGTAGGTCAGTTCGTCGTTTATTGCAACAGCGGGTCCACCGGGTTGAGGAGTAGTAGATAAAGTCACTTCATAAAGCTTGATACTATCTCCGCTTAGTGACGCAGCCTGAATTTCACCTGTGAAGGCCGTAGTGATGGGTGCGATAGTTGAAAATCCATCAAGACCATTTAAAGCCACCTGCGGATCAGACAAATCATCCTCATCCACGACAGGAATATTTAAGGTTCCATCTGCAGAATCTGCAAACAGCAAATCGTTAGGAAACGGGATAACGCTGTTTGATGGATCATAATTACTAATCGCAGTTGATTCGACAATTGATTCCTGCAGATCAGTATCAGGATCAGATTCACAGGCTACCAGTATCGAAGCCGAAAGCGCCAGTAATATCAGTTTATAGACATTCAAATTCATCATTTATTCCTCTCTCAGTACTGCCAGTTTAACTGGACACTTAAGATATCGACCGAAGCTTCATATTCACCTTTCAAATTCGCCGCGAGCGTTGGTACGCTGCTTTCGAATTCATTGTTGATCTTCGTATCGTCTATAAACAGATGTGAATAACCAACATCAATGGTCAAGTCATCATCCCACAGGTAAGTCAGACCGAAAGACAACCAGGTACGACTATCGCCCGGCAGTCTTGGCGTTCTCCGCTCTGAACTCGGAACAGGCGTTTCATCTAACGCGATACCTGAACGCAATATCATATCGTCGGCATATTGATAGTCGAAGCCAACCGAGTAGCGAAATGTATCGTCCCAGTCCTCGGTGGTGACCGAGTCCGGCTGGTCATCGTTTTCATATTCGATCTTTAACTCGTCGAATGAACTCCAGCCGGTCCAGGTGATATCAGCTAACCAGGTAAAATCGTCAACTTTATGCGCAACACTAAGAGCCAGGCTCGCAGGCAGAGTTACCCCGGCCTCAATATCGCTATCTAAAAACAGGCCACCGGACATGACAAACGAGGCGGGTGCCGGTACAGTGAAATCAGCTTCTCCCTCAAGATCCAGATCAATTTCTGAGCGATAGGAAAGACCAAAAGTAGTCTGCTCCGATATCAGGTACTGCAACCCGAAGTTAAATCCAAATGCCGGATCACTTAAATTATCACCTTCCAGATCCGCAAAACCATCAGTTTGCTGTGGCGAGCAACTCGCGCTGGCGACCCCTTGTGCCGCACAGATTGCGCCGAAATCTATCGCATTAGTGAATACAATGTCACCAAATAAAACATCGATTCCGCCTCCTATCGACAATTTGTCGTTGACGCGATATGCCAGGCTTGGATTTATATTGATTGTTTTAAGATCGGACTCAACGCCGTGATATCGACCTACCCAGTCATCATCATATTTTGTCGCCAGGCCAAATAGCGTTTGTACACCGAGGCCGAATTTGGTTTGATCATTGATACCCTTAACCCAGTATAAGTTTGGTACCAGTGCATTAAAACCACCATCGTCATTACTACCGCCCAGCGCAGGACTACCTAAAGCGGCGGCTGCGGTGGAGCCATCATTTGTAAATTTGGAATCAGGCTTTATGAAATGACCTGCAACCGACAGACTATCTCCATCGAGTTGCATCATTCCAGCCGGATTAAAAAAAACAGTCGAAGCATCTACAGCATGCGCAGCGGCACCTGCGTAAGCATTGCCCTGTCCGCTACCACCATTTTCAATAAGCGCGAAGCCCGAAGCCTGAACCAGCCCTGGCGATGCTAGCGCAGCCAGACCCCCCAGTAATAATTTTCTATAATGATTACGCGAATGACTCATGTACACCCCAGCCTGTTTTATTTTAGTTTCAAAATGATACTATTCTAATTTATAAATACAACCTGCCTATGCAAAGACTAGACAAACTTACTTATGTAGATAAAAGCTATATCCATGGTTACGGATTGTACGCGCGCATTCCGATTGGTAAAGGCTCAATTATCGGAAAACTAGAAGGCAGACCATCTCAGGAGGATGGAAGCTATGTGCTATGGTTATCCGAAACGGAAAGATTCGAAGTCAGCTGCCATCTCAAATACATCAACCACTCAGACAGTCCTAATGCCTGTTATTATGATGATTTAACTGTTGTTGCGATTCGCGATATCGCTACAGATGAAGAAATTACGCATGATTATGAAGCTGCTGACTGGTAATATCACAGAATCTTCATAACCTTTAAGCATATCAATGAAAACAGTAAGATATAATACGGCCCTTCAATTTCGAGATACAGGAAAACAATGAATACCGCTGAAGCTGCAAAATTTAATATGGTCGAGCAACAGATGCGTCCCTGGGAAATTCTCGATCCTGCGGTGATACATGTAATCAAATCTCTCGACCGAGCAGATTTTGTCAGGGACGATTACAAAGGTCTTGCCTATGCGGATTGCCGAATACCCTGCGGAAATGATGCACAGATGCTACCACCAACAATCGAAGGCAGGCTGTTACAGGCGCTCATGATCGAACCATCCGACACTGTTCTCGAAATAGGATCTGGCTCAGGTTACGTCACTGCCTGTCTGGCTTCACTGGGTAAGCAGGTGCTCAGTATTGATATCGATGGAGAAAACCTTGATTTTGCCAGGCAAAATGTAGCGAATGCAGGACTATCCAATGTCGAGTTCAAAGCCGCCGACGGTTTGAACTGCGAATATCAGGAATGTTATGACGTTATCGCTGTTACCGGCTCTGTCTCAGAAATTCCCGACAACCTGAAACAATCCCTCAGCCACGGAGGTCGTATGTTTATAGTTGAAGGACGATCACCGGCCATGCAGGCAATGTTAATTACTCGTATCGGTGATACTGAATGGACTACACTATCGCTATTCGAGACAGACCTCGCGGCATTACAATCCTGAAATAATCTAGTCCATAGGCGAAGTTGGACGGTGGCATGGATGCCTGGGCACGCCACATCGAACGTAATATCACGATTTACTGATTTGATTGCTAACCCCGTGAACTTTATTTAAAAACACGTTGAATAAGATACAAATAAAACCGGCGATTCTTTATAATCCTCGCCAGGGGTGCAACTCAACCCCTAAATTAATAATTCATCAAACGGGGCCTGTCGACGTGTTACAAAGATTATTGGTATTCATATTACTTGCCGCAAGCCAGCCGCTATTCGCACTGGATCTGACCGAGATTTACCACCTGGCATTAGAACAGGATGCAGAGCTAAAAATCGCCGAATCAAAATATCAGTCGGCAGTCGAAGCATTACCTCTGGCTAGTGCAGAGAATTTGCCACAAATCAATTTTTCAACAAATATTACCGGTCGCGAAAGTGATTCTTCGGTGCCGCAATCCAGCGGTTTTTCCGGAAGCAATGAAGTTACCAGTTACGGCTTTAGAATCAACCTGACTCAAAGTATTTATAATGCAAAAACAATAGCTGGTGTCGATATTGCTGAAGCCCAGGTTGCAGGCGCCCTGGCTGAACTGGAAGCCAGTCAGCAGGAATTAATCATTCGGGTAGCGGATCGTTATTTCAATATTCTTGCAGCCGGAGACAATGTCGAATTCGCTATCGCCGAAAAGAATGCTATCGCCCGTCAGCTTGAACAGGCACAGAAACGATTTGAAGTCGGCCTGATTGCTATAACCGATGTGCATGAGGCACAGGCCCGCTACGATAGCGCCGTTGCTCAGGAACTACTCGCCGAAAATTTACTGGAAAATGCTTATCAGGCACTCGAAGTCATCATTTCACATGTACCTTCTCTGACACTGGCCCGACTCGGTAAACAGCTCGATCTCAGCATACCGGCACCAACTAATAGCGATGAATGGGTTGATCTCGCATTAAAAAATAACCGCAGCCTGATTTCGTCTCTGGCAGCCCTCAATGTAGCAAAACACACCCGCGAGCAGCAGGCAGGCGGAAACTACCCAACTATTGATTTTACTGCGAGCTATAGTGACGACTCATTCGACGATGATAACCTGGGTGATTATGATCAGGAAGACATTACGCTCGCGTTTGAACTGAATCTACCACTATACACCGGCGGACGTATCAGTGCGGCAAAACAGCAGGCCGAATTCGACTACCAGGCTGCTCGCGATTCTACCCTGTTACAACGCCGACTGACATCACAGCAGACACGCGATACTTACCTTGGTGTGGTTTCCGGTATCAGTCAGGTCAAAGCACTACGCCAGGCACTGAGTTCCAGCACAACCGCTCTAAAGGCTACTGAAGCCGGGTTTGAAGTCGGTACCCGAACATCCGTTGACGTACTGGTTTCGTTACGCGAAACCTACGGCGCTGAACGCGACTATGCCAGTGCCCGCTATGATTATTTGCTAAATATCCTCAGGTTAAAACAGGCTACGGGGCTTTTGAACCTTGAAGATCTGGTAGAAATCAACCGGTGGCTTGTAAACTAGGCTAATGTCTCAGCAACAGTCGGAGGAGTTTGCTGCTGGTCATTATCTACATCCCCGATACTGGCCGATGTGGCTGACAATTGGCTTATTGAGGCTAATCTCCTTTTTACCTTATAAAATACAGCTAGGTCTCGGCCGCCATCTCGGCAGTCTAATCCAGCTAGTATCGGGCCCACGTCAGCGTATCGTTGATACTAATCTTGAAAATTGCCTTCCTGATCTTCCCGCTAAACAGCGTCAACAGATTAAAAATAGATGTTATAAAAATATCGGCGTCTCATTACTGGAAATGTCTATGTGCTGGTGGTGGTCTGAACAACGTCTCAGGCCACTGGCAGAAATCCGTGGGAAGGAACATATTGACGAGGCACTCGCCAGTGGTCGAGGGGTCATCCTGCTAACCGGACATTTTACCAGTCTTGAAATCGGCGCTCGTCTGTTAGCATTGTTCATGCCGATACAGGTCATGTACCGTACCCAGAAAAACAGACTCTTCGATAGCTACCTTTACAGTAAAAGAAACAGATACTTCGTTAATACCATATCCAGGAAGAACACTCGCCAGTTGATCAAAGGCATTAAGAATCAAATTCCGACCTGGTACGCTCCAGACCAGAATTTTCGCAAAGAACGTAACGTATTTGCACCGTTCATGGGGGTACAAACGGCTACAATTACTGCCAGTTCCCGCCTTGCACAGTCATCCGGGGCTGTCATGTTACCCTTTTATCCTGAACGCAAACGGGACGGTTCCGGGTATATTTTATGGATCGATCCACCGATAGACAATTTCCCCAGCGGCGATGACGTCATTGATGCCTCGGCCATTAACAATTCTATTGAAAATTTTGTGCGGCAACACCCAGACCACTATATGTGGATCCACCAACGTTTTAAAACACGACCACACGGCGAGCCGGGGTTTTACTAACCAATGAACGCTGAATCCCCCGGAATCGCATATAGAATCTTATCGCTATTGCTATTTCCGCTATGGTTAATTCACGCATTTATTCATGGGCGCAACCAGGATCAGGCGGATTACCTTAGACAGCGACTGTTAGGAAGCGACAAGCCGATACAAACATCATCAATCTGGGTTCACGCCTCTTCAGTTGGCGAAGTAAACGCGGTTACGCCGCTTGTCAGAGAATTACTTGAGGATGGCGAGTATATTTTTTTTACCAGTTTTACCGCCACTGGATTACAGACCATACAACAAAATTTAAACACTCGGATTGTAACCACAGTTATCCCTGTAGACATTCTACCCTGCTGTCGGCGATTCATTCGCCGTCACCAATTTAAACTTTGTCTGCTAATGGAGACTGAACTCTGGCCAGAGCTGCTTTATCAGGCCGCTAATAATAAAGTACCCGTGGTACAGATCAATGCGAGATTATCGCAAAAAACCACCGAAGCGCCGATGTTTATCCGTTATCTGTTACGTCGTGCACTGGCAAATATTCAGTGCCACCTGGCAAGGAGTGAGCTCGACAAACAATTACTGATCGGTCTTGGTGCACAAAATAATCATATAAAAGTCATCGGCAATCTGAAATCTCGCACCGATTCCGAACAACCCTATACGAATTTAATCAATCACGACTACCTGTTACTGGCATCTACTCACGACGGCGAAGAGGCCCTGTTTCTTGACCATCGCAAATCGATAGAAACCCTTATCGTCATCGCACCCCGGCACCCTAAAAGAAGCGAGACAATCCAGAAATATCTATCGGCTGCAGGTATCAGATTTTCGGTTAGAAGCAAAGGTGAATCAATCTCAGCAGATACGCAGGTATACCTCGCCGACACACTTGGCGAGCTCAAAGGCCTGATGGCACACGCGACACTGGTAATCATGGGTGGCTCTTTCGATCAGACCGGTGGACACAATCTAATAGAACCAGCGAGCCTCGGCTGCACAATAATTACTGGCCCATCGGATAGTAATATAGTGAATGATATACAGCTACTGAGGGATGCTGTTACTCAGGTTGGAGATATTGAGGAATGCTGGAACAAGATTGAATATTTGATTGATAACCCCAAAGAAACACTAAAGCTTGGGATCAGGGCTCGGCGAATAATTCAGGATCAGGATGATGTTTTAGATGCATATCTAGAGGAAATTCGACCATTTTGCTGAAGGGATGATACCGGGTGTATTGAGATTAGCGTGGCCGTAGCGTTTTGTCAGCTCAGCAATCGCATCAGTAACAGCCCATCATGGATTAACAAAACCGCCAGCAGGCACATCGCCATGCCTAGCAAACGCATGATATTGATATAAAGCTCACCACTGAGGAAATCACGTGATCGCGCGGTAAGCATTGCGAGCAGGATCTTCGAGCCCACCATCAAACTGTAAAATCCAGTCAGAAACCCCAGCGCGTAAATCGGATTTTCCTGATACGCCCTGATAAGAATCGGTGCACCAACACCAACCCAGAACAGATAAGGCGATGGGCTTAATAAATTAGTCATAACTCCCTTAGCCAAAGACCTTTCCCGAACCTGTTCACCAGATATGATCACGGCCCTGATTCGAATCGAACCGATACCGAGATAAAACACGAAGATGCCACCGGCGATAGCAATTCCGCCAAGCAATGGCTCGACATGACTGACCTGCGACAACAGCAACAATACAAGGATAACAATCGGTGTATCGGTAATCAGTGGAGCAACAGCGACCTTAACCCCCGCTGCCCTGCCATGTTGCAGGGTTTCAGCGATGACCAGAGTTAAAAGTGGCCCCGGTGCGAACCCCGAGGAAAGGCCCAGAATTGCGGCGAAAGTGAGGTAACTCAGCATGAATTATTATTGTCGGTCATTGCGTGCCATGCAGCGATGTGGCAATCTCATTGGAATTTCTAACAGATTGCCACGTCACTTTGTGACTCGCAATGACAATATCGATGCAGTATTCAGGTCTTTGATTTGTGATTCACCCTTCCCGCGATTTCACTGCTAGTAACCACCCATAAAACACCGTTTTTAACTAGCCTGGTACCCATCCATAAAAGCCTGCCAGTCGTCCTCCCGATAATGCAAGGTATTCTGTTTATCAATTTTCACCAGTGAACGCTGAAGACGATATAACGCTGACCATTGCCAGTTATCCAGTCGTTTCATACGACGTCCTTTATCGAAATCGATGATGTAAATACCGCAACTCTGATCAATCAGCAGATTATTAGCATTCAGGTCTGTATGGCGAAAACCGAGCGCCTGCATTTTTTTAATTGTCAGCCCAAGTTTGTACCAGAGCTTCTGCTCAAGCTGGGAATGAACAAGAAAATCAGCCAGGGTTTGCGTACCTTCCAGATAAGTCGTCATAATCGCGGCCCTGTAGGTCAGGCCGGTTTTACAGGCAATGGCCGCCAATGGCTCAGGAACCGGCAGTCCTGCATCTCGTGCATCTCGTAACAAATTCCATTCACGCCATGGCCGCGTTCGACCTTTACCCAGCCAGATATAACGCTCGGATGATATTTTCTGAATGAATCCTCCGCGTCGGTATTGCCTCAATACCACGGTCTGACCATTAAGATCTATTTTAATACTACCTCCACGACCACCATCTACGACACTATAACCCGGCTGATCGCGCCAGAAGTTACTGTCGAAATGCTGCTGTTCGAGTTTCTCTATGGCATTTTCTTTCTGCAGGATGTAGCATCTCGCCGACTCGTTTCTAAGACCCATAAGCACCTATGATTAATTTCGCGCAAGCGCCACAGTCTCTGTGTATTTTCAGACTGTCAGCGATTGGTGACGTAACCCACATTCTACCGATAATTCATACATTGAAGAAGGTGTGGCCGACAACAAAGATTACCTGGGTGATCGGAAAACTTGAATATCAACTGGTCAAATCACTACCCGATGTCGAGTTTATTCAATTTAATAAATCAGATGGCTGGGGTGCTTATGGCAAGCTGCATCGACAATTGAAAGGTCGACATTTTGATATATTGCTGATGATGCAGGCAGCTTTGCGCGCAAGTATAGCCAGTCTTTTTATTCCTGCTCGCCACAAACTCGGTTTCGATCGAAAACGTGCTGTTGATTATCAATGGTTATTTTCTAATTCTAAAATTAAGGGTGATCCACGAGTACATGTACTCGACGGTCTGTTTCAGTTTCTGGAGTCGATTGGAATACAACAACGGTGCCTGGACTGGCAGTTACCGATAGCTGAGGATGACCTAGATATAGTAGGTAGAATATGTGGTCAACAGAAATATGTAGTCATCAACCCCTGTAGTAGCGCTCGTAAAAACAACTGGAGAAACTGGTCGCAGACAAGATACGCGGAGGTTGTCGACTACCTGCATTCGAAACAGATTAAAGTGGTGCTAAGCGGTGGCCCTTCCGCTCAGGAAATAGAATTTACCAAATCAATTGTTCAACAATGTCATGAAAAGCCCGTAAACCTGGTTGGCCAGACAACACTTGGAGAATTACTGGCACTCCTGCAAAAGGCCAGTTTTATGATTGCACCCGATACCGGCCCTGGCCATATGGCTACTGTTGTCGATACACCGGTTATCGGTCTTTTTGCCAGCAGCAACCCGCAACGTAGCGGGCCTTATAAGAGTCTTTCCTGCACAGTTAATAGATATCCGGATGCACTGCAACAGTTTAACAACCAAAATATTGAAACTGCTTCATGGGGAGAAAGAGTCCGTGAGCCTGATGTCATGGAATTAATCAGTGTCGACGATGTCGTTAAAAAAATTGATTCGATTCTTTAGAGTTTCCCTGCCAATCTCAAAGACTCAAAACGTTCTAAACAATAGATTAAATATTTCTTCTGGAAGTCCATAGTAGAAAAATCAATATCTTTTCTAAAAAGCTCTAGATTTGATGGCCTATAGTCTTCTAACAAAAAAACAGGTTTTTGCAAAGCTAATTTTTCCGGCGCTACAAAACCGTAAAGCCTTTCAAATAAGTCACGAATGAAATACTTCGGCCTCGACGAATTGATAGTATCGTCGACGTTATATAGAAATTGAGTAAAGGGTGCTATATGCAGACAGCCCGCGTGCGATATAGCGTTATCAAACGCGAAACGTTCAAATCCTATTTCTCTTAAGAAACGATTTGAATCGATAACACCAACTTTTTTTCCAATGCCACCTAATGAGAAGATAGACTGCTTAAAACGCCCTCCATCAGGGTCAGGTACCAGATACCTGTCGAACAGGTAATCTAGTGATACAGCATTATTTAAAATACGTTCTGGATTATGATATTTCTTCTTTATTTTTATCTGGAATCTTCTACTTGATAGAGATTTCCTGAAACGAGGAAATCCACCAAACCTGGCATCGGTACCAGCTCCGGTTGCAACATATTCAAAACCATCAGTTCGCGCCTGCCTGGCAGCCAGATAAAATATAGGCTCTGCCGAACTCAACGGCATTTTCTTTGCTAGCATTAGCTCATCGAGTACAGAAAAGTACTCATCGGGATCTATCAGAACGGGGACATGACTGATTCCATATTTTTCACAGTAACTTTGAGCGACTTCAACTTCGGTACTCTCAAGTCGGCTATGATAAATAGTGTAAGCAGTAGAGCCTGCAGGAAGAAATGGCAGAATCACAGCAGAATCCATGCCACCCGAAAGTAAAATTGCGGTTCGATCTATATTGGACAATGCCTGCTTAATAAAATTAATCGCATCATCCAGGTTTTCTGCTTCGGGCAAATTATTATCTTCGACAGAAAAGCCAGTGTAAAAGCTTCTGAAACATAAATATTCACTATAGTTTTTAATCAGGTTTGCGTTTCCCAATATCTGATTCTCCGGGTATTCGACACCATATCGAATAATTTAATTAAACATCCCACTAGTGCAGTAAGCCAACAAACAGGATAAATAGCCCTAAAAGAAAGGCTTTTTGATAATTTTCTGGGACGACATGTTCTATGGACTAGCTTTATTCTCAGCGTAGAAATTTCTACTATCGAAGTAATAATTTACTACTTTAACAATTTCTGTATTCTGCTAATGATATCAGTACTTGAATAACCTTCGAGTAGATCAATAGTTTCGACCCGGCCGCCATTCTCAAGTACCGCTGTCGCACCCGCAATTTCTTCGATACGGTAGTCACCACCTTTGGCAAGCACATCGGGAAGTAAATCACCGATAAGTCTCTCCGGAGTATCTTCGTTAAACGCGATCACGTAGTCGACGCTGGCTAATCCAGCGAGGACCTGCATGCGCTGCCGTAATGTATTTATAGGTCGCTGCGCGCCTTTCAGACGTGTTACTGAATCATCATCGTTGACCGCAACGATCAGCATATCTCCCAATGCTTTGCATTGCTCCAGGTTAGCAACATGGCCGGGTTGTAATATATCGAAACAACCATTGGTCATAACAACCTGTCGGGACGAGCGCAGCGGTTTAAGTATGGCTTTCAGCTCGCCTTCATCAACAATTTTCTGTTCAAAAACTGAAGCTTTCGGATCGTGTTTTAATTCGTCCAGGCTAACCGTAGCGGCGCCGAGTTTGCCAACCACAATACCGGCTGCTCGATTGGCCAGTAACGCGGACGCGTGGAAACTTTCTCCGCTGGCCAGCGCAGCCGAGAACACAGCAATGACTGAATCACCTGCACCAGTAACGTCGAAAACCTCGCGACCCCTGGAAGGGATACTGATGACCCGGTCAGTGCTAAACAAAGTCATGCCTTTTTCACTACGTGTTACCAGTAAAGCATCCAGCCCAAGGTCATCAATGAGTTTACGACCCTTTTGTTCGATGTCCTGTTCAGTAGAACACTCGCCTACCATTTGCTGAAACTCCGACATATTCGGTGTCAAAAGAGTCGCATTCTGATAGCGCAACCGATGATTGCCTTTGGGATCAATGACCACAGCAATTTCCTTCTGTCGACAGCGATCGATAATTTGCGGGCAGATATTTGCCAATGTGCCTTTATTATAATCCGATAATATAACCAGGCTGGCCTCGTCAAGGGCAATCAATACATTTTCGAGTAGTTCACTATGGTCGATTAATGAAAAGTCTTTTTCATGATCCAGTCGCAAAAGCTGCTGATGCCGACTGACAATTCGAAGCTTGGTGATGGTATCCATATCGGACCGTGAAACCAGTCGAGCATCAACTTCCGAATGCCTCAGGACTTCAATCAATTCACACGCTGGTTGATCATTACCGACAAGCCCGAACAAGCATACACCCATACCTAATGCGGCAATATTTAGAGCAACATTTCCTGCCCCGCCGGGGCGTGACTCACATTCCTCTATATGTACAACCGGCACCGGAGCTTCCGGCGATATACGACTGGTATCACCCTGCCAGTAACGGTCGAGCATAACATCGCCAATAACAACTATTTTTTTATTCTCTACATCTAGCATAATCGCAAAAAATTCAAACCCGGTGCGTTATCACGTAATAATCGATATTATGGCGACTTTATCGATCATTGCCTAGCAATCTGGTGCTGGCCAACTAATAACCCGCTGATGAGATATCTTTTTTTTGTTTCAATTGCCTATTCTTTTGAAATATTGCGACCTTTACAGCAGGCTATAATGCAGGAAGGCAGCGAAGTTCGCTGGTATATCGAAAACCAGAAACTCAGCCACCTGTTAAAAAACGAGGAGCAGTCACTGGACTCAATTCGCTCAGTTATGGAATTCAATCCTGACGCGATATTTGTTCCCGGCAACTGGGTACCTTTTTTTTTCCCGGGGCTTAAAGTCCAGGTTTTCCATGGATTCGGTATTGAAAAGAAAGGCCATTTCCGCATTCGAAATTTTTTCGATCTCTACTGTACTCACGGACCAATCACTACTGGCAAATTCAAGCAGCTTGCAGAGCAGTACCCGCACTTCAGAGTGATAGAAACCGGCTGGCCAAAGGTTGATCCATTATTTTCCAGTTCGCTACAAGCTTCGCCTCGGCAGAAAAGCATACTATATGCGCCAACATTCAGCCCCTCTCTAACCTCCATTACAGCCTTGCACAAGGTGATCCGATCACTTATCGAGCGTTATGACTGGCACTGGACTATTAAATATCACCCTAAAACGGGGCAGGATCTGCGAAGCTTGCTTGAAGGAATAAATAACCAACGTGTGTCGATAAAGGATGAAGAGGATATTCTACCGTTGATGCAACAAAGCGACATTATGATTTCCGACACATCGTCGGTAATCACCGAATTTATGTTGCTGGATAAACCGGTTATTGCTTTTAATAATGCAGCACCTGCCGGCCACCTGAAAAATATTACTGATGCCAGTCAACTCGAGTCAGTACTTGTAGAGTTAACAAGTAAAAGGCCTGACTGGTTAATCAGACAACAGAACTACATCGAACAAATGCACCCTTACCATGATGGAAAATCTTCCCAACGCGTGTTGTCAGCCACTCGACAGACGATTGACAACCAGAAAACACACAGGCTGCGTAAACCATTCAATCTATTTCGAAATATAAAAGTTGTAGCTAAATTGAGAAAACAAATTTTTGATTATTATTTTAGCTGATAGAGTAACACTAATCCCGGTTTATCATCTCCACCGCCTGGACAAGATCGGTTTCAAAATCAACCTCGATGCAAGGCAGGTCACTGACATCGACAGCCTTGAATACGCTACCCTGTTGATCTATTAGCCTTTCCATGCCTTTTTCGAAATAATCAGAACTTTCCACAGCGTCGAGTTGACTCATAAAGTCTTCAACAAAAGGCCGGCGAATCAGATTAATACCTAATGCCTCACCTAATGGTCCCGATACCTGCTTGGAAATTTCTTTGATGAAGCCTTTATCGTTTAAGGTATATTTGACCTCCTCTTCGGATACCCTGCTATTGTTAACCGCGACCGCGGACTCCGATGACTGCAACATACGTCCGATAATTTCAGGACTGAATACAACATCACCATTCAGCCAGAGTACATCACGGTCGTGAAAATGCTTCAAAGCTACCAATAAGCTCTTGGAGGTGTTGGTTAAATCATAATTCGGGTTATACACAAACAGACAGTCGTTAGCTGCTTCCATTATTAGATCTTTTTTAAATCCGACCACACAGCAGACTTCCAGTTGGTATTGCTTCAGGATACTGAGCTGGCGCGAGAGTATTGTCTGACTTTGATCCAGCGGTGTAAGACTTTTTGGATGAGGTCGACCGAGACGACTACCCATACCCGCAAGCAAAATAATCGCTACCATTTTTCGGTTAGCATGAGCAGTAATAACTTCCGACATATAGAATCAGTCTTTGAGCAAAATGCTATTATACGCAACTATCTGGAGGTCAGACCAGCCTCAGTATACTGTTCCAGATAATCAACAATTCTTTTCGAGGCAAGGCCGTCCATAACTCCAACATGATCACGAGTGTACTGTGCCCTGCTAACCTGATGCCGCTTCGGCTCATCAAGCTCAGATTCAATCGCCTGAGCAAGCTCGCGGTAACAGGAAATGTGTCGACCAATATCGGCGTAAACCACATTATCCTGTCGAAACCGGCGATCGAAACGATATCGGAACGGCCCTCGATAAAACCATTTCAATTTGTAGAAATCGCAGACGATTACCGGGCGATCGAGGGCAGCGAATTCGAATAATGTCGACGAAGCTTCGCTGAGTAGTATGTCGGCGTGCTTCATAAATGGAAGCAACGACACTTCGCTGGCATCAGCCACATAAACATTTTGAAACCTGGCCCAGTTTTTCAATTTGCGCCTCTGTCCGTGATATTGCGCACGACTATAACTAAATGCGTGCGGCTTAATTAGAATATTATATTGCCCAAAATCTTTCGGCCAGTTGTTCGGAAAGCACTCAAGAGAACTTGGATTAAACGTCGGCGCATACAGGATAGTCGATTTGTTATCATCCAGCCCAAGCTCGGCGTATTCGAGTCCGAGTTCGGTACCCTGTAACAGAGGATCTAACTTGGAATACCCGACCTGAACAAAATTATCATCTGGATACATACTCTTTATCACCTTTAGTCGTAATTCGCCTTCGATAAAACGAACCGTCATAGGCGTATCCGACTTATGATAGTAACTGGGTTTGGGGCCGATTCCATGACCTAGCTGAGCACTTCGACTAACACGATGTAGCTGATCGATAAAATTGACCCCACTACCAAAAAACACCCAGTTTGCCTTCTCGGCGAGATAATACTCCATGGCATGCTGTCGATTATCAAACCAATGAGCCGATAGATTCAAATTGGAAAAAATCTGTAGAGATTGAGACTCATCATCTTTGTTACGATAACAGACAAAATCGCATTTGTGCCCTCGCCCAACCAACTCCCTATAAATCGGCAAATACTGAGGCAGATAGTAGATATTTCGAGTATCAAAAATGATATGCATTTTTCAAGTAATCGGATTTATGGACGTCATTGTATTGCTAGACTGTTGCGGGTTATCTAGAATGCACGACTCGATTCGCAACATTCTGAGCTACAGTTATGCCCGGCGCAACCCTGTCTAAATTTGGATACGAAGACAATCTGGTTTTGTCTTATCATCACTGGCATCTGTTGCTCCGTTTTCAGCAAACCACACTGGGATCTTTAATACTCATCTGTAAAGGACCTTACTCGGCATTTTCAGATTTGCCTCAGGCTGCAAGCCATGAAATGCATGAAATAATTCCCCAGATCGAGTCGATTCTTAAACGGGAGTTCAATTATTCCAAAATAAACTACCTGATGCTAATGATGCTGGACCCGGAAGTGCACTTCCACATTATTCCTCGATATGAGTCAGCTGCAGAGTTTCGTGGCAAGCTATTTGCTGATAACAGCTGGCCGGGACCACCGAATCTGGCAACTGAAATTGACCTTGATGAATCAACTAAAAGTCTAGTTCTTGAGCGCCTGCGCGATTGTTTTTATGAAGAATCAGAGAAACATCCAACCAGTGATAAAAAATATGGCCGACTTTATACCTCTGGCTGTTTTGACATATTTCATCACGGCCACCTGAATATAATCCAGAAAAGTAAGGCGCTATGTGATCACCTCATTGTCGGTGTTTCCACGGATGAACTAATTGTTAAGGAAAAAGGTAAGCCACCAGTCATTCCATTCGAGGAGCGTGTATCAATGGTGCGTTCAATTAATGGCGTTGACGAGGTCATCGCTCAGGTCAATAAGAACAAACAAGGTATTGTCGAGGAGAATGGTATCGATGCTATTTCGGTAGGCTCAGACTGGAAAGGAAAGTACCCGAAGGTCAACTGCCATATGGAATATTTCGACTATACCCCTAGCGTCAGCTCTACACTGATCAAACAAAGGCTAGATTTGCTGAACAGTAGTTAATTTATAATGGCAGCTCCGCAATAACAGATCGCTGGCCTGACTGATTGACCAGAGACAGGCCATCTGCTGAAATGCCATCAAGCCGAATTGCTGAAATCGTTGAAGACTGTAGCCGATGGTCAGAGGATTTTACGCGATGATAATGCGGTGTATAGCCGATCCATTGATTATCGTCGGTACTCATAGATTGTTCCCAGAGTACAGGGACAGATTTACCTATATGGCGCCTGAGTTCGCGCTTTTTCAGTTCTGCCGCCAGTTCGTGCATTTGCTGGCTACGAGCTTTCTTTATTTTTTTATCAATTTGATCTAGCAAAGTGGCCGCCTTTGTTCCATTGCGTGGCGAAAAAGTAAATATGTGCATATGGCCAAACCCGACGCTCTCGATATAGGCCATTGTCTGTTGCCACTCTTTATCGGTTTCTCCGGGAAAACCGGCAATCAGGTCGGTAGTAATATTAAACAGTGGAACAGCTCTACGCGCTTTTTCGACCACATCAGTAAATTCCGCCGTCCTGCAACGACGCGACATTCGCCTTAGCACACTGTCGCATCCACTCTGGATAGGTAAATGTATATGTGGCATGAGACGAGGATCATTAAATAGCTGGAAAAAATTATCTGCAAGATCCCAGGGTTCGACCGAAGCCAGGCGAATTCTCGGTATGCTGGTACGTGAGAGTATTTCACTCAATAAAATATACAGACTGCTGCCCGTATCACTGCCATAGCCACCGACATGGACGCCTGTAATCGCAATTTCCTGTACACCACTGGCATGTACAAAATTAATTTCCGTGATGATTTCATCGACGCCACGACTACGTTCCTGACCGCGCGCTATGGTGACGATACAATAGGTACAACGGTAGCGACATCCATCCTGAACCTTTATAAAAGCCCGATGCCGACCGCGAAGAAACAGACTATTCTCGATCGGCCTGACTACATCATCATTGGAAATCCCAAAGTGTTCGATGGTCTGATCAACAAGATCTTCCTTATCTTCGTTAGCAATTACCAGATCCACTCCCAGGTACTCTTTTACCGCTTGCGTATTCAGACTGGCATGACAACCGGTGACCACGAGTTTAGCGGCAGGATTCTGCCGATGTAGACGATTAATTTGCCGTCGGGACTTACGGTCAGCCTCACTTGTCACTGTGCAAGAATTAAAAATGACGACTTCTGCATCTCTACAATCGCTGGTTACCTGATGACCGAGCTTAAGAAACTGGCTCGCCCATAATTCCAGTTCGGCTTCATTTAAACGGCAACCCAAGGCCTGGAAATTAATATTCACAACTAGTTTCGGAAAAAAAGATCTGGGATAATAGCAAATATAGCCTGTAAACAAATCACTTAGTGACCTGGAACAGGCAAAAAAAACCCGGCCGGAGCCGGGTTATTTAATTCTAATCGTCGAGATCGCTATTTTCGTGTTGCTGGCCCATTTGCTTCCAGACCATTACTCATATAGGTCAGGAAGTACTCCAGCGCTTTATACTCGTCACTCTGAGCTTTATATGGCTTTGCTCGAACCTGCGAATTACAACCGCCGAAACGACGATGAGGTGTTCCGAGGCTACCCCATTTTGCACGATAGACAGGAAAATGTGTTAGATGGCCTAAAGCAGGGCTTAAACGATCTGCACGAACATTGTTACCCGCATAATGCATATGGCAATCAGCGCAGGCCAGATTGAGCTGACCTCGCTTCATGTAAAAATGCCTCTTACCACGATTGTATTGCTCAAGAGCCCTGGGGTCGTCTGGAATTTGAATATCAAAGATCTCACCGCGGGATTTGTAAGCCATATAAGCGGTTAGCGCAGTGATAGCACCCTTTTTGTACTTGAGCTTTTTCTCACCTGCTGCCTTTCGACAGTCATTAATAGCACCCTCAAGTGTCTCAATCTTACCCGTACCACTATTAAACTGCGGATAAAGATGCCTCACACCCGGCTTACCAAAACAATCATTATAGGTGCTACCGTTAGCAAATGGCTTGTTGTACGCCTCTTCACCTTTTTCAATATCGATCTCATACTGAGGAAATTCCTCAATCGCTTCAAATGTTTCTCTTGATACCGGATCAATAGAATATATACCGTTGATAAAATCGTCTTTTGGTGTATCAGGAAAACGTTTCATATAATACTGCTGGAATGCCTTCAAGTCTTCTGCAGGCGAAGCAATAGCCGGCGAGATCACCGAACTGGTGGTCAGAGCCATTACTATCGCATAAAGAATATTACGCATGATGATTACCCCCTTCTTATAATTCGTTTTATCGGTCTGATACTTACTTAACTTTTGCAGACTGACTTTCGGACGCACCCTGATTATCAATCCAGGATATCGTTAACATATCGCCCTTAGAGCCTTTATATTTAAATGACAGATAAGGATTCTTGGATATGCCACCCGCCCAGAAAGCTTCCAGCACCGTACTATCCCCGGCTTTGGCTATAACTTCCTGAATAAAATGGGCTGGTATCTTCTTACCCGTTTTCTTGTTTTTACGCAGGCCTGTTTCCATCGGGTGATTCATCAACACCTTGGCTGTAACAATGCCACCTTTTTCTTTAGCGCGAATTTTAGTTTTCTTTGCCATATCTATTCTCCTCTATTAACCGCCACAGCCGCCAATGGTGACTTTGACCTCTTGCCTGGCGGCATGCAAAGAACCACCTGCTTTAACAACCGCGAGAACATCGCTGGTCTTACCCATTTTAATCCTTGTCGAGACATATCCCTCTGAGCCATGCAAATTAAACGATGCCAGCAAAGGTGTCGGGTTACCTGCAACTACGATCGATATTGACTCTGTACCGGCTATCGATGAAGTAACCTGAACCGGTACAACTGCACCGTTTTCGGCTATTTCGGGCGCCTTGATTTTAATATCACCAGATTCTGCAAAATCACTCATGCCGTAAATATCGGAGAGTGCGCCGGATGAATCCTTGTTTTCGAATGCCGCTTTTGGATAAGCCGCAAGCACCCGGCCCGGTATAACGATGCCAGTGGATGCCACCAGCCCAGCCGCCAGACTAGATTTAAGTAAAGTTCTTCGTTTCATAATAAATTCAGCTCCTAAAGGGTGTGAATAAACTCGGTGATCAGGTTTATCTGCTTGTCTGTAAGTATGCCGTGCTTTCCAAATGGTGGCATGACTGTTCGAGGATTCTTCACAGTTGCATCATAAATTTGCGCACGAATTTCACTTTTGTCGGGAAAGCGAGCTTTCATTGCAATCAGAGGTGGTCCGATATTACCTGGTAAGGTTCCGCCAGCTATCATATGACAGGCAAGGCAATTACCCAGTTTTCTGTCAAATGCTAATTTTTTACCTTCTGCGATTTCCGCATCTGTAGCGGCAAATGAAGTTGCAAAAAAAGATCCCAGTAATACCGCGACTGATGTAATAGTAGTAACGAGGCGAATTTTCATCCGCAATACCCTCCTTTATAATAATAATGAATACTGGACACTCATCAGGGTGAGCAAATACCAGTTAATTTTTTTGTACGTGGCAGAATACTGCAACAGTTTCTAATATCAAGCTAAATTCCAGTTGCTATTTATATAGAGATATACCCGCTTTTTTGTAATTATTTATATAGAGGTAGAAGATACCCGACAGATAGGGGAGGCCCCCGGGCAGGTAAGTGATTTGGTATCAGCGTCGCAATTCGGCGAGTTTTTCGCGAATTCTTGACTCAGTGGCCAGATCAATATCGGGAGAATCTAATACCTTACTATACAATTTAATTGCCAGGTCTGGAGAACCACTGAGACGATGGTAGTCAGCCTGCGCGAGCATTTCCATAAGGCTTTTGTCAAGTAGGTGATAGAGGTCAACCAGCTCAAAAAAGACTGCCTTATTGCTGGAATATCGATTTTCCAGTCGTCTACCAATAACCAACGCCTGGTCCAGGCGCTTACTGTCTTTTAGCAATCGCAGGAGTTGCAGCGATATGATGTAGTCGTCGGGATAAATCTCTAGTAACTGTCTATATACTTCTTCAGCTTTCTCCTTCCTGTCGAGCATTTGCAAATTTTCGGCATAAGCTATGCCATACCAGAAATTATCACTTTGTCCGTGATATAACTTTTGCAGGGTTTTACTAGCCGTATCTTCTTCCCCTGCTTTCATTTTTGACAGCGCCCGACGAAACTGCCCGCTGCCAGGTAATACACCATCGTTAAGAATGTACATCAGGTAGTCCTGAAAAAGTAAAAAATAGTCAGGTCCCACAGAATCCACGGAATTCGGTAACAAGCGTGATTCAGCTTCAGATACTCGGTTGTCTGACACCGGATGAGTCCTTAAATACTCAATACTGCCGAGGTCAGAATTACCAGATAGTTTACCCAGAATTTGAAAAAACTCGACCATTCCGCGCCCATCAAACCCCGCAGATTGCAACAGATTTATTCCCATTCTGTCAGCTTCGTATTCAAACTCACGCGTATAATTAATCATCGCCTGTTGACCGCCAGCTGTTCCACCATATACCAGCGCAGCGCCCAGCTCTGTTCCGCCAGCGAGTAAGCCCGCGAGAATGGTCAACAGCATGGTATTGCTGGTGCTACGGGACTTTTCCATCAACTTAACCCCATGGCGCAATCGCACATGAGCAATTTCATGTGCCATTACCGACGCTAGCTGATGTTGTGTGCGAGCGCTGAGAATGAGCCCGGCGTTAATGCCGATATACCCACCTGGAAGTGCAAATGCGTTAATACTGCCGTCTCGTACAATAAAAAAATGGTAATCGCGGACCCTGCTATCTAGCGTTGATAGCAATCGCTCACCGAGGTCATTAATATAGCGATTGAGTAGTAGATTGGTTTCGATTAAGCCACGAGCTAGCAATTGATCATAAATGCCTTTACCTAAATTAACCTCATGATCAATATTGACAGAGGAGTGCTCTCCGAGCTGAGGTAATTCTTCATCCGAATAGGAAGGTGTTATAAATCCCAGAATCACCCCAAATAACGCTATAACACCGAGGAAGCGAAATGAGGGCCATCTCTCAAAATGAATAATTAATCTACTCATAGCGCTAGAATTATAACCGACATCCTCTTAGTATTGGGTTTCAAAGCGTAACATAATGATATATATATAGACTTTTTCAATGATTCATAGTTTCGCCTTATTAAAGATTTCCTGGAGTTAATTAACACTTATGTCGCGTATCAAGGAAATTTCAGCGACTGAGCTTTCGAATTTACACAATTCTGAGAGTCGCTTTGAAATTATTGATATCCGCACCCACGCAGAGATCGAGCGTGGCGTTATTCCTGATGCCAGAATTCTACCTATGGCACAGATCCCTCTTAAACTCAGTTTTTTCTCTCTCTCCGATAAGCAGGTTGTGATTTACTGCAGGACTGGTAGTCGCTCTGCTCAGGTTTGCAGGTTTCTAAATAAACACGGTATCAACAATGTCATTAATTTACGTGGCGGTATAGTAAAATGGACATCAAGCGGCTTGCCACTGACCTTAGAAACGGCTGAATTTATCGATTAGCATCGTCAATGCCCCTGGCAACAGTGAAACTATTGCGTTTTCAAATGCTGTAGCTTATAAAGAGCACATTCCCGTTAGTTTTTGTTAATACCTGAATACCCTGGAAATAAGTGAGGAACAATCGATGTCGGAATATGACCGAGAGCTAGATGCTTCTGGACTAAACTGTCCCCTGCCGATACTTCGGGCAAAGAAAACCCTGAGCGATATGCAATCAGGTCAGACATTACTGATAATTTCAACCGATCCGGGCTCAGTAAAAGATTTCGAAGCTTTCGCAAAGCAGACAGGTAACCCCCTGCTATCATCAGCCGATGAAGGAAACCGATTTACATTTGTGATGCGAAAGTCCTGAACCAACCCCTTACAGTCAAATAAGATCGATTATTTGCTGCATTTACCATGATTAGGTAGTGCAATTATTCGATAACCATAATAAAATTTCTGGTTCGACACGAGCTTTGTAAGCTTTGGGGCGGCCCTTGAGAATTTACCCCAAAGATAAAAACCAGATTCCTGAGTGATCTGGTTTTTTTGAATCCAGGCTGCAATTTATTAATGAGGTTTACAGTGGAATTATCGGGTTCTGAAATAATAATTCAGTTTCTTAAAGACGAGGGCGTCAAACACCTGTTCGGCTATCCAGGTGGTGCCGTATTGCATATTTACGATGCTTTGCACCAACAGAATGATGTCGAACACATACTGGTGCGCCATGAGCAGGGTGCAACTCACGCCGCTGACGGTTATGCTCGAGCAACTGGCAAACCCGGTGTTTGCCTGGTCACTTCGGGTCCGGGCGCCACCAATGCCATTACCGGTATCGCCACAGCCTACCTCGATTCCATTCCACTCATTGTACTTACCGGCCAGGTACCCTGCCATGCAATTGGCACAGACGCTTTTCAGGAGGTCGATGCAGTGGGCATCACCAGAGCCTGTGTAAAACACAATTTCCTGGTGAAAGACATTAATAAACTGGCAGAGACACTGAAAAAAGCGTTTTACGTAGCAACCAGCGGACGGCCTGGGCCGGTAGTAGTAGATATCCCCAAGGATATCACTGCACCACACATCAGGATTCCGTACGAATATCCCAGTCAGGTTGAAATGCGTTCGTACAACCCGAATGTTAAAGGTCATCGTCGACAGATCAAGCGAGCAGTTGATTTGTTGCTTAGAGCAAAACGACCAATGATATATGCTGGCGGCGGTGTTATTACTTCCGAAGCATCCGCAGAACTACGACAATTCGTTCGCAAGCTTGGGTATCCAATAACACAAACCCTGATGGGCCTGGGTGCATTTCCGGGCACCGATCCTCTGTTTATAGGTATGCTTGGCATGCACGGCACCTATGAATCCAATATGGCTATGCACGACTGTGACGTTCTTATCGCAATTGGCGCCCGCTTCGACGATCGCATTACCGGTGTGACCGGCAAATTCTGCCCATACGCACAGGTTATTCATATCGATATTGATCCAGCATCTATATCGAAAACAGTGAATGCCAATATCCCAATCGTTGGCGACGTTAAAACTGTGCTCAACGAGATGAACAAACTGCTCGACAAGCCAGACCTGCCTATTGACAGCGTCGCAGTTGAGTCCTGGTGGAAAAAAATCAAATCATGGCAAAGTCAGAAAAGCTTCGATTACGAGAAGAAAGATGGCCTGATTCAACCGCAAGCTGCTGTTGAAGAACTGTATAAGATCACAAACGGTGAAGCCTACATCACCTCCGATGTGGGTCAGCACCAAATGTATGCTGCTCAGTTTTACCCGTTCGACGAACCACGCCGCTGGATCAACTCAGGTGGCCTGGGTACGATGGGATTCGGCCTACCAGCGGCCATGGGCGTAAAACTCGCATTCCCGGATGAGGAAGTCGCCTGCATAACCGGCGAAGGTAGTATCCAGATGTGTATTCAGGAATTATCAACCTGCCTGCAATACGACATCCCGGTCAAGATCGTCAACCTCAACAACCGTTTCCTGGGTATGGTTCGACAATGGCAGGAATTTTTTTACGAGAAGCGTTATTCGCATGTCAACATGGATTCACTGCCTGATTTCGTCAAACTGGCTGAAGCCTACGGGCATGTCGGCATCCGCGTCGACGACCCAAGCGATTTACACGACGCCATGAAGGAAGCCTTCAAACTGAAAGATCGTACCGTATTCCTGGACATCATCACTGACCGTGAAGCCAATGTTTATCCCATGATTTCGAGTGGCAAAGCACATAATGAAATGGATATTTCACCTCTGCAGCAGAAAATTCAGGCTGCCATGTTAGCCCGAGGGGAGAGCATATAATGCGGCACATCATTTCATTGCTGGTCGAAAATGAGTCTGGTGCACTATCTCGAATATCAGGCTTATTTTCTGCACGCGGATATAATATAGAATCACTGACTGTCGCAACCACCGAAGATCCGACCCTGTCACGCATGACCATAGTCAGTATCGGTGATGATCGCATCATCGAACAGATTACCAAACAGCTCAACAAACTCGTCGACGTAGTAAAGCTCCAGGATTTCACCGAAGGAAACTTCATCGAACGCGAAATGATGTTTGTTAAAGTCAGGGCAGCCGGGGAGTCGCAACGCTCAGAGATACAGCGTCTTTCAGATATTTTCCGAGCTCGAATAATCGATGTAACCGATACCACATTCTGTATTGAGCTAACAGGTTCCGGCGACAAGCTAGATGCCTATATTAATGCCCTGCATGAAAAGAATATTATCGAAGTGGTACGATCTGGATCGATGGGTATTATGCGTGGCGATAAAGCCTTAACCATATAAAAGAATAACAATCTGACCGACTTACCACTAAAACTAAACCATCGACACATGAAGAGTGTTATGAATATTTTTTACGATAAAGACTGTGACTTATCTATTATCCAGGGCAGGAAGGTAGCCATCATCGGCTACGGTTCGCAGGGACATGCCCATGCTAATAACCTGAAAGACTCCGGTGTCGATGTTTGTGTCGGCCTGCGTGAAGGCTCTGCGACTGCCGCCAAGGCCGAAGCTGCTGGTCTATCTGTTAAGAATACCGCAGATGCTGTTGCTGGAGCTGATCTCGTCATGATCCTGACTCCTGATGAATTCCAGCGCGATTTATACGAAAACGAAATTGAACCAAATATCAAACAGGGTGCCGCAATGGCCTTCGCCCATGGTTTTGCGATTCATTATAACCAGGTTGTTCCTCGTGCCGACCTTGACGTCATCATGATCGCACCAAAAGCGCCGGGGCACACCGTACGTTCCGAGTTTGTTAAGGGCGGCGGTATTCCTGATTTGATAGCGATTCATCAAAACGCCTCCGGCATGGCGAAAGATCTAGCGCTATCTTACGCTGCCGGAATTGGTGGTGGGCGTACAGCGATTATCGAAACCACCTTTAAAGATGAAACCGAAACCGATTTATTTGGTGAGCAAACTGTACTTTGTGGAGGCACCATTGAACTGGTTAAAGCCGGGTTTGAAACACTGGTAGAAGCAGGCTATGCACCTGAACTGGCTTATTTTGAATGTCTACACGAGCTCAAACTGATTGTCGATCTAATTCACGAAGGTGGCATCGCTAACATGAATTACTCAATCTCCAACAACGCTGAATTCGGCGAATATCATACTGGTAAACAAATCATCAACGAGGAAAGTCGCTGGGCCATGAAAGAGTGTCTGGAGAATATTCAAAATGGCAGCTATGCCAAACAATTCATTTCTGAAGGTGCTTCCAACTATCCTTCGATGACGGCAGAGCGTCGCAACAATGCCGCACATGAAATCGAGAAAACCGGCGCCAGGCTACGAGCAATGATGCCCTGGTTAAGTGCTAACGCCCTGGTCGACAAATCTAAAAACTAAAACCGGAGATCGGGTGGGTTCATAGCCTGCCCGTTTCACAATATGGACGACAGTAATCAAAAACAGAGCCGCCAAACCATGCGAAAGGGAATATTTCTTTTGCCTAACCTGTTTACAACGGGTGCATTATTCGCTGGCTTTTACGCCATAATTGCTGCGATGAAAGGCAATTTTGAAATTGCCTCAATGGTAATATTCCTCGCTATGATACTCGATGGTCTGGATGGGCGGGTGGCGCGAATGACCAATACCCAGTCTGCCTTTGGGGCAGAATACGACAGCCTCTCGGACATGGTATCTTTCGGGGTCGCTCCCGGCCTGGTGATGTATCAGTGGTCGCTTGTCTACCTGGCCGACATCTCCACCTTCTGGGGAAAACTAGGCTGGCTGGCCGCCTTTATTTATACCACCTCTACTGCACTGCGACTGGCACGTTTCAATACACAGATTGGCAAGGCAGATAAACGTTATTTTCAGGGCCTGGCCTCACCCGCCGCTGCCGCTGTAGTAATGGGGGCTGTATGGGTTTGTGAAACTTACGGTATTACCGGTGAAGAAGTGAAATATATTGCCCTGGTTTTGACCACATTAGCCGGTGGGTTAATGGTATCCCGTTTTTCCTACTACAGCTTTAAAGATCTGGATTTACGCAAGAAAGTACCATTTGTTGCGGTACTTGCAGTAATGCTGGTATTTGTATTCCTGTCAATTGAAACTTCCACAGTACTATTTTTAATTTTTGTACTTTATATGTTATCAGGCCCGGTAATTTCGTTATTTCGCTGGAATCGAAAACGCCAGCGCCTGTCAACAGACGAAGAACCAGCGGATGGGCAGTCATGAAGTCCTGCTCATCAATGCAATAATTTTTTTAAACCTGACAGTTTTCACTGTGTAATTAACCTGATACTTATCATCAGGACAACAGCTGGGATATTTGCATGAGTAAAGATCGGCTAATTATTTTCGACACAACACTTATTAATACAATTAATAAGGCTCTGTCTAACGCCGGGAGAACACACCCGCAACTGGGTGACGTTTAAAGCTATGCTCAGTGCCAGGCAGAAACATTGCCTGAAGGGCATTGGCATTCGGCGCTGGGTTGAACGTTCGGCAACCCCGGAAATATCCGAAACAGAACAGCAAGTGGAAACAGATGACCCCCTGGTCAATTTACACCCGCCTTCAGCACCGCCAGTAGAAACCTGCTCGGAACCAGTTGCTGAACCTGAGTTGAAACCACCAGTAATCGACCTGCCACTCGATAGCTGGGAGGCAATACAGCATTCCATACACCAGTGCCAGTCTTGCGAGCTTGGCCGAAATTGTATTCAGAAAGTACCGGGTATCGGTAATCAGCAGGCTGATTTATTGATCATCGGCGAGGGACCCGGACAGGATGAAGATATCAAGGGTGAGCCTTTTGTCGGTCGATCAGGGCAATTGCTGGACAAGATGCTGGCAGCTATTGGCATCGCTCGTTCACAGGCATTCATCACTAATATTGTTAAATGCCGCCCGCCAAATAATCGAGACCCACATGTCGATGAAGTACAGACCTGCAACCAGTTTTTACAGGCTCAAATTAAGCACATTAATCCAGAAATCATTCTTTCGGTAGGTCGCATTTCGGCACATAGCCTGTTGCATTGCAATGACCCGGTCGGCCATTTAATAAAGGAGATGCATCAGCTACCGGGAACCGAAATACCAGTCAAGGTAACCTACCACCCGGCTTATTTACTACGCACACCATCCGCAAAAGCCATTGCCTGGCAGGATATGAAAACGCTGCATCAAATTCTCAATAAATGAAAGTTATCAAGTTGTCTTATCGTCGCATGGAGATTGATGACATCGACACAGTCATGCAGGTTGAAACGAAGGTCTATACCTATCCCTGGACAGAAAGAATTTTCAAAGACTGTATTCGTGTCGGTTACGATTGCTGGCTGGCTCTCGACGATGATTATATTGTGGCCCACGCGGTCATTAGTGTTGCCGCGGGCGAAAGTCACATTCTTAATATATCAGTAGCTGAAAATTATCAGGGGCACGGAATCGGCAAACAATTCATAGAGTTTCTTGTCGACATTGCCAGAAATAAAAAAGCCAGCATGATTCTGCTCGAAGTCCGCCAAAGTAATATGGCCGCCATCAGTTGCTACCATGCCACCGGTTTTAACGAAATTGGCTGCCGTAAGGATTATTATCCTGCGGAGAATGGGCGCGAGGATGCTCTGTTGTTTGCCCGGGAGATTGGGTAAAAGAACTAGGTGTATTCAGAGACTCGATTAGTTGAGGGAATAGATCTTGCGATTTCAAAAAATGTTCTAACAAGCGTGGAATCAATACGGTCAGACAGACAGGTAATATGAGCGGTGGTATAAATCTCAGCATCTAATATTTTAAGAGGTCTGAGATTGGGATGCGGATTAAATTCAATATCCGATACAACGCCAATTCCTATCCCCTGCTCGACAGCCAACCAGACAGCTTCGCGACTTCCCAACTCCATAATAGGATCTACAGTAACTCCAGCCATTTTCAGAGCTTCTTCAAAGGCGAGACGGGTAGTTGAACCCTTTTCACGATGCACAAATCGCTGACCCTGCAAATCTTCCATTTTGACCTGTCTTCGATTTGCGAATGGATGCTCGGCATTGACAAATACGATGACTGGATGCCGACTGAACGGCAGGGCATGAATAGCTGGGTTGTCTTCTGTATGAGCAAGTACTGCGACATCAACTGCGTAACTCAATAACAGGTCTACCATTTCCATCGAATTGCCTAGTGTTACCGTAAGCTTTATACCCGGATATAACTTATTGAACATAGCCAACATTCCCGTTGCATGATACGGTCCTACCGCACCAACTCTTAAATCACCTATCAATAGCTTACCGTAACTGCTAAGTAAGTCTCGCGCTTCCTCTTCAAGCTGGAAAATTCTTTGACTAATTCGAAACAACGCCTTCCCACAATCAGATATTTCTACTCCATTGCCAGGCCTATGGAACAAGGTCACGCCATATTTATCTTCTAAAGCTTTAATTTGCGTTGAAACTGTTGATTGTCCAATGTGAATCGATTTTGATGCAGCAGTAAACCCGCCCTCTCTGGCAACAGCATGGAATGATCTGAGTTGTGAATGTAACATC
>JAAEOZ010000159.1 GCA_024222685.1 Gammaproteobacteria bacterium
CGGATATTCTGTTCGATTAGCTTACCGACCAGCTTAAGAGCATGATCACCTTGCTGATGTCCATAGTGGTCGTTATAGCGTTTGAAGTAATCGATATCAACGAGGATCAATGAGTACAGTTGATCGTATCGGATTGAGCCAGCATGGGTATGATTAAGATCAACCTCCATAGCACGCCGATTGCCGATTTCCATTAAATGATCTTCCATTGATAGCGCCTGAAGTTCTTCGTTGACCTGTTGCAATACCTGGGTTTTATTGTTAATGGCTTCCTCAATGAGTTGTGATTGCATTTCGGTAACATGGAAGTGTGCATTAGCGATATCTGTATGTGTCACCAGGCCAACCAGATGATCGGTATTGTTAACCACAGGCAGGTGCCTGACCTTCTCGGCTTTGGTTACTACCAGTGCATCAAACAGGGATTCATTTTGATTTAAACTGAGTACCGGTGAAGTCATAACATCCGAGACGGGCTGAGTAAGTACATACTCATGGTTTGTATCAGCAAGTACTTTCACCAGATCCCGCTCAGTTAATATGCCTACCGGATTTTTATCTTTGGCGATAACAATACAGGAGAATCTCTGTCCGACCATTACATCTACTGCTTCTCCTAACGGTGTTTCTGGTGGCAGGCAGTTGACCTCACTGGTCATCAGGGTTTCAACCAGTATTTCTTTCATTTATTCCATCATCCTTTAACCGAATTACTAATTATCAGCGGGTGCGGAAAAATACTTGATAGCCGCAATCTGGAGTATAGAACTCAACCGCAAAAAATCAGGGAAATTATACGGAATGTTCTTTTGTACAGGATTAGCCGGTGTTTCTTAAGCCTGCTGCAATGGCATTTATCGAGCTTAACAGGGCGCCCTGCCATACTTCACGGTCGGTCTCATCAACATTTTCATCACGGTATTTTTTCAACAGGTTGATTTGCAAATAACCCAGCGGGTCGAGATAAGGGTCGCGACGCGTAAGCGACAGAGTCAGCAGCGGATCGTTGGCCAGCAACTTTTTGATGTTTGCGATATTTAGAACCTGGTCGATGGTTCGTCTGTTCTCCCTGCTGATTTTATCGAAAATAGATTGACCAAGTGCCTGATTCTGACATAGCTTGCTGTATTCCAGCGCGGTGCGCATATCCGATTTAAACAATGACATCTGTGTGTTACTGATCATCGCGGCAAAGAACGGCCATTCTCTGTTCATCCGCCGCAACAGCCTTAGAGATCCGGATTTAGAGTTCAACCATTGCTCAATGGCATAGCCAACGCCATACCAGGCGGGCATGACGTGCCGCGACTGACTCCAGCCGAATACCCAGGGAATGGCACGTACCGACGATTTTGACATATCTCCTTTACGACGATGCGAAGGCCGGGAACCGATATTCATCAGGCCGATTTCACTCACCGGTGTTGCTTCATAGAAATATTCGAAAAAGCCTTCGGTATGGTCGGTCAGGTCTCGATAGGTCTGTTCTGAGAAATCCGACAATTGTTGCATGACAGGATGGAATTCATCGTAATTGCTGCTGTCTTCACGCAATAAACCAATACTTGCCTTCATTAAACCGGTAATACCCATCGCCAGTTCGTAATGGGCTGTTTCCGCATTGCTATACTTGTGCGAGAGCACTTCTCCCTGTTCGGTAAACTTTATCTGACCGAGTACTGTTTGTGGTGGTTGCGACATGATCGCATCGTGAGTCGGTCCTCCGCCACGCGTAATGGTGCCTCCTCGGCCGTGAAACATACGACATTCAACGTTGTATCGTCTGGTGATTTGAATGACTTTAAGCTGGGCCTGGTATAGCCCCCACGCTGCAGACATTATGC
>JAAEOZ010000160.1 GCA_024222685.1 Gammaproteobacteria bacterium
CGATCGATGAGGCGCTCGACTATTATGTGGATAATTACGATAACAACATGACAGGAAGATACCAGGCTGCTATCAAAGAGCAGAAACTTGTACGAGTCACTTTTACGCCGGAGCAAACGGCCGAGTTGAACGAATTGGCTGAATCTGTGCGTCAGGAATGGGTTGCAAAACATAGCAGGAACTTTAATGCGAGAGCTTTATTCGATTATACGGCTGCGCTATTTGCCAAATAATTGGCCACACCCATCGAACATTAGCGATATCATTGAAAGTTCAATTTATTGGCAGTGACGTTCCCGTTTCGCAGTGGCAGTAGGCTAATTGTGTCAAGTTCAGAATTATGGTTGCCGGGTTTATTGGGTTATGCCTAGGAGCCAATCAAGATGCCTTGCCCTCTGCTGGTATACTGCCCGAGGCCGCTTGCACCCGCCGTCGCTATCCTGAACTTCCTGAAGCAAAATCCGATAACTATCCTATATATCAATATGATATAACAAGACCAATGTGTCGCGTCTGCCTACGTCCATATATTGCTCAGTAAATCAAGATAGCGTCGTTGAGTCTCATCCAGCTTGGTGACAATTTCAAAAATGGCGTATTTCGCGGCATCCTTCATTGTCCCTCGAAAGTAGTTTACACTTTTCTGCGACGCGCCATCGAAATCGAAATCGGGATCGCAATCGTAATCGAAATGAAATGACACCCGATAACGATCCCGATTTCGATAGCGATCCAGTGGCAAC
>JAAEOZ010000161.1 GCA_024222685.1 Gammaproteobacteria bacterium
CGGTAAAAGCCTTAAACCCCTCTTCCAGGAAAAGCATGCCAAATAAAAATATCGAAACACCGGCAGCGATTTCCTTGAAATCAGGGCTGACCCAAAAACCATATGCGAGAATGAGCAGTATGCTGGGTAGTAATATTTTTCTTAGCATCGTGATCTCCTTTGTTTATCTGGCTTAACCCAAATTAGAATAGGTTTTAGTATTTAGTTTTAATAAAAGTACGATAAGTTATTGAATTTAAAATATAAAACTATTTGATAATTTGTACGCACACTGAAGTCTATCTCATTTACAACAAGAGCGCCAAACGGCGATGAGTGAACGCCCGTGGAGCAGCAAGCCGCCATGACCGGTTATTACTCCTGCAAAATCGGCATATAAGCCATCCATGGCAACAACCACGAATCGGAGCACCAGCTACCATTTACCAGGTAATGTAGTATATTAGCCGTTATTGTGAGCCAATCCGGGTTGCGGAGGATCATGGGCGACTGTCAGACGCAAAAACATCAGCACCAGCCATTCGAGTGAAAATATTATATTTGCTAAGACATGCCAAATCGAGCTGGTCCAATCCCGGGCTTGACGACCAGCAACGCCCGTTGAGTAAGCGCGGTAACCGCGACGCACCAATCATGGGGGAACGCTTCGGGGCTCGCGAGGAATTTCTGAGTCTGATTCTTAGCAGTCCTGCATTGCGCGCCAGGAACACGGCGGAGCTATTTGCCGAGGCTTGCGGTTTCCCGGTGGGGAAAATTGTCGAGCAGCCTGAATTGTATTTTTCCGGAATAGATACGATTGAAAAAATTATTGCGCACCTGGACGATCAGTATCGATCACTAATGCTCGTTTTCCATAATCCTGATATTAACGCTTTTGTGAATTCGATCAATAGCGCGCCTTACATAAACAACGTGCCGACCAGCGGTCTGGTTAAATTAGTCAGCGACATCGATCACTGGCACGACTGGTCCAGTTCGAATGCGCAGTTTGAATATTTTGATTACCCAAAAAAGCTCTCCGGATAAATTTCTATCCCGCAGTTTATGGGTTTTAGGAGCGAATATTTCTGCGTCGCGCACCCTGGGGTTTGCGTCGCTTGAGCCGCGTCGCTTGGCGTAAGCGATCCTGTGCCTGATCTATCAATGCTTCGTGGCAGCTCGGCGCGGTGGTGTTTTTGCCTTGCAACAACTCGTAGGAACCATCTGCATTCATCTGCCAGACACGGTACTCACCGGATAGCATAGTGTCCAGAATACGACGCAGTTCCGCCTGAAGTTCGGGATCTTCCACAGGCACCAGGACTTCGATTCGGTGCTCCAGGTTGCGTTTCATCGAATCGGCGGAACCGATGTAATATTCCGGGTTGCTCTGGTTTCTAAAATAGTAAATCCGATTGTGCTCCAGGAATCGTCCGACGACACTATATACACTTATATTATCGGACAACTTCGGTATGCCTGGGCGCAGGCGACAGCTATCGCGTACAATCAGGTCTACCTTCACGCCAGCTTGCGATGCCAGGTAAAGCTCCCGTACGATTTCTTCGTCTTCGAGGGCATTGATCTTGATCTGGATTAAACCGGGAGAATCCTTGCCATGCAGTTCGATCTCGCGCTTTATCTTGTCGATCAATGATCGCTTCAGTACCTTAGGTGCAGGTAAAATCTTGCGGTAGTTCCGTTTAGGCGTATACCCGGTCGTCAGATAGTTGAATAATTCGGTCATGTCCTGGCCGATAACCGAATCGCAGGTTAGAAGGCCCAGGTCAGTATAAATTCGAGCGTTCCCGGCATGGTAGTTGCCGGTGCC
>JAAEOZ010000162.1 GCA_024222685.1 Gammaproteobacteria bacterium
CCTTACTTTGCATCACTACAATGTTAGATTATTCGATAGAGCATCTCGAATATGAAGAACAAATATTGAAAGATAATGATTATCCAGACTCTATAAGCCACTCGATAATTCACCAGTTCTACGTGAAAAAGGTAGAAAATTATTTGAAAGTACCGTTCAGCAAAAATAACAATTTAAAAAATGAGGCTTTAGCGTTTCTTAAGGACTGGTGGACTTACCATATTCTGGAAGAAGATATGAAATACCGCCCTTTTCTTGAAAGCAGGAAATTGGTATAGGTCTTATAAGTGAATTCTGGACAACAGAATCAATCGATTCCGGTTATTAAAAAAACATACGCTAATAGCAAGTATGGGCACCTTTGAGATGGACGTTGTAATAGTACCTGGTCGTCCGCTTACTCAGTCTCAGCAGTCATTCTAGCTACCAGAAATGTATCAGCCAGTTAGTCTCTGATAGACATATACCGGAGATTAGAAATTGCTTTTGGGAAACGGCCGCCTATTTGACAGACCTGCCATTACCTACAACCCGCCAGCATGATTACCAAAATAAAACTTCTCTTTATGGCGATGTAGTTTTATGCTCGCGCTATTCAAAATATGAATTTAAGAGACCGAGTCATGTCAGCATCGCCTTATTCAATCGACCCCGAAAATCGAAAAATAGACCCTTTCCGCAAACCGGCTACGCCGCTGAAAGCAGACGGTTCGCCAAATGACAATGATCGCGTAGAAATCGGCCCCACGGCGTTAGCATTCCAGGAATGGGAAGCGCTGGGACTCGAAATTCCACAACTCGATTCGATGCGAGAATTCCGCCTGCAGCGGCTGTGCGAACAATTACAGAAAAATGACTATGGTGGGATTGTATTATTCGATCCACTCAATATTCGTTATGCCACTGACACCACCAATATGCAACTCTGGATTACGCATAATCCGGCCAGAGCCTGCTTTGTTGCGGCCAGCGGTTATATCGTGTTATTCGACTTTCACAGCTGTGATCATCTATCCGAGCATTTACCGCTGGTTAAGGAATTGCGTGGTGGCGCTTCTTTCTTTTACTTCGAGTCGGCAAGTCGCAGCGAGGAGCATGCTGCAATTTTTGCCAGTAATATTGATGAATTGATGCGCAGCCATGCCGGTTCGAATAGACGTCTGGCAGTCGATAAAATCGAAATTGCGGGACTGAGAGCACTGGAAAAAACAGGATTTGAAGTGTTCGAGGGCCAGGCCGTTACAGAACTCGCACGTGTTATCAAAGGGCCGGATGAAATAAAGGCTTTGCGTTGTGCCTGTGCTGCCTGTGAAACTTCAATGCAGGAAATGCAAAAGGCCCTTTATGCCGGACAAAGCGAAAACGATGTCTGGTCGGTTTTACACGCTGAAAATATCAAACGCGGTGGTGAGTGGCTGGAAACGCGGATATGCAGCTCCGGTCCGCGCACTAATCCCTGGTTTCAGGAGTGCGGTCCACGCATTATCAGTGATGGCGAACTGCTCGCACTCGATACTGATATGATCGGCACCTACGGTATGTGCTGCGACATATCGCGGACCTGGATATGTGGCGATGTCGAACCAGATGCCGAGCAAAAGTATCTCTACCAAATCGCCTACGAACACATCATGACCAACATGGAACTACTCAAACCGGGAGTAACTTTCCAGGAAATTACCGAGAAAGCGCACCGTTTACCGGATAATTGCATACCGAACCGTTATGGTGTTGTGATGCATGGTGTCGGTCTCTGCGATGAGTATCCATCGATCCGTTACCGTGAAGATTATGAAGGACATGGCTACGATGGCATTGTCGAAGCTGGCATGGTGTTATGCGTTGAAGCCTATGTCGGCGAAGTTGGCGGCAAAAATGGGGTCAAGCTCGAAGATCAGGTTTTGATTACCGAACATGGATTTGAGAATATGAC
>JAAEOZ010000163.1 GCA_024222685.1 Gammaproteobacteria bacterium
AATAAACGACTCTTTCCTGAAATCTAACGGTATCGTATAGCAGTACACGCGGGTATCGAGCCCGCTGTCTTCCCCTTTTCCTGAATGACTCCTAAGAGTCGTTCCACGCCGCTGTCATATCGAGTTTGAGCGACTGTTTTCTCGTAAGCAGACGCTAAAATGCGCGGGCTAGGCAGCTGCAAACGGCCAGGAGCCGACACTCAGGATTTATTCTTGAACTTCTACTTTCCGCACAAACCAGTTATTCATCAGTACTTAATGGAGTAGCAAATCAATCCTGCTGATGATGAAAATAATTAATCACATCCGTCATCCTCTACCTCATACTCGCCACTTTCCTGTACATACTGGGTACGAACAAACATCATATTGTCGATACGTCGAAATTGTTCATTCATCACCAGATCAACCGTTTCACTTTTTAGGCCGTCGTAAATCATCACTCGACCTTTAGACTCGGCCTCCAGATTCGTTTCACTGGGTGTAAAAAGCACCTTGAGTTGATAGTCGTCAGTGGCGTGAACCGATGCAGAAGCCACTAAAAGCACCATGACAATCAAACTATTGATCCCTTTTAAGTGACTTTTCGATCCATTATTTGTGTTTAAATGAGTATTCATGTGTCTATCTCCTGATCGATTTATGGTGTTAC
>JAAEOZ010000164.1 GCA_024222685.1 Gammaproteobacteria bacterium
CGTAAAATATTCAGCGAGGATACTGACCGTATCATTCTTGAAAACCTGATGACCAACGGCATAAAGGATGACACCGGTTCACTGGTCGGTAAAACCATTATTTTTGCGCAACGTCAGGATCATGCCGAACATCTGGAAAAGCTATTTTGCAAACTCTACCCACAATACGGCACGAAAGTCTGCAAGGTTATCCATAACCAGATACCTAAAGCCGAATCGCTGATCAGGGAATTTAAAAAACCAAAGAGTGATTTTCGCATCGCTATTTCCGTTGATATGCTGGATACCGGTATCGATGTGCCCGAACTTGTAAATCTGGTCTTTGCAAAACCGGTTCGTTCGCTGGTGAAATTCTGGCAAATGATCGGGCGGGGTACGCGCCTGTGCGAAAACCTGTTTGGCCCAGGCAGGGATAAACAGGAGTTTCTGATTTTCGATCACTACAGTAATTTCGCCTACTTTGAAGAAGAGTATCAGGAGGCCGAAGATGCTGGTGGCAAGTCCTTGCTGCAAACCCTGTTTGAAGCCCGAATCGAACTGGTCGAGAGCGCGATAAAAGCCAATCAGGCCGATGCCTTCGATGTCGCGGTGAATCTGATTCGTGCCGATATCAATGATCTACCCGACGATAGTATCCCCGTCAAACGCGAACTACGTACCGTGCACGAATTGCAGCAAAGTAACTTACTCAAAGAAATGAATGCAGGTACGATTCATATTCTGAGCAGTAAAGTAGCAGCGCTGATGGGTTGCCGGGTGCTAAGGGATAAATTTGCCATCCAGTTCGACAGGCTTATAGCCAACATACAGCGTTGCCACGTCGATAAAGCCAGTTGTTTCGATGATGGGCGCGATCAATTGCTGAACGAGCTGAATAGTCTGGCCGTTACCATACAGGCAGTGCGTCACAAGGATGCGATAATCAACGAGGTGCAAAGTGCCGAATTCTGGCAACACATAAGCGTCGAGCACCTTGAGCATGCGCGTAAAGAATTACGTGGCATCATGAAATACCGACGAAGCGGTGGTGAGCCGGGAGACGGTACTCAGACCACTGGCACCAAAGATGGTGCAATAAAAGACATTGTACGTACAGTCTATATTTCTGGCGAAGCCGAAGCCCTGCAATATCGACGACGCCTGAAGACTATTCTCGATGACATGCTGGCAGATAATCCTGTTCTGCAAAAAATCTACAACGATGAGCCATACCAGGTTGATGAATTAAAGACCCTGACCTCGACCATTCTCACCAGTAACCCCGGTGTGAATCTTGAAGTGCTTAACCAGTTTTATGGCCGCACTGCAGACCAGCTACACGAAACCATTCGAGAGCTGGTGGGTATGGATCCACTGGCAGTAGAAGCGCATTTTACTGATTTTCTGCATAAGCACCCGTCACTTACCGCACAGCAGGTGCGCTTTATGAATCTGCTTAAAAACCATATTGCCAAACATGGCAGTATCTCAATAGAAAAACTCTACGAACCGCCTTTTGACAGTGTTTCACACGAAG
>JAAEOZ010000165.1 GCA_024222685.1 Gammaproteobacteria bacterium
CCAAATGCTTCCAGAAGCACCAATTCGTTTTGCTTGATTCGGCCATCCCTGACAGCAACATCGAGTGCAAGTGGCACGGAGGCTGCCGAGGTATTACCATGCCTGTTAACTGTGACGACAACCTGCTCCATCGACATTTTCAGTTTTTTAGCGGTAGCCTTGATAATACGTGTATTGGCCTGGTGCGGAACCAGCCAGTCGATGTCTGATTTCATCATATTGTTTGCAGCAAGAGTCTCATCAACAATACGCCCCAATGTATTCACCGCCATTTTAAAGACTTCATTGCCCTTCATTTCGACAAAGGCATGCCCGGCTTTAACCTGATCATACTCGTGCGCGATACCGCAGGGTACCTGTAATAGATCGACATAGTCGCCATCGGCGTGTATATGGGTAGATAAGATACCGGTCTCTTCGCTGGCTTCAAGAATAACGGCACCTGCTCCATCGCCGAACAAAACGCAGGTGCCTCTATCCTGCCAGTTTAATATTCGTGAGAATACTTCGGCTCCGACTACCAGCGCTCTTTTACTGCTTCCTGACTGAATAAATTTTTCAGCTACCGTTAGCGCGTATATAAAACCAGTGCAGACTGCCTGTATGTCAAATGCCGGACATCCGTGAATCCCAAGCCGAGACTGGAGAATACAGGCGGAGCTCGGAAAGATTTTATCGGGTGTCGATGTTGCCATGACGATTAAATCGATATCCTGTGGATTAATACTGGCTGCTTCGATTGCAGATCGACTTGCGGCTTCAGCGAGGTCAACTGTAGATTCACCCTCAGCGGCTATGTGACGTTGTTCTATACCAGTACGCTCACGTATCCACTGATCTGTGGTATCTACCAGTTTCTCCAGATCCGCATTCGTCATAATGTTGTCTGGTAGGTATCCGCCGGTGCCAGTAATTCGGGCATATGTCATCTTACGCTTTCCTCTTTGCTGGCGAAGTAATTTTCGAGGACTCTGGAAATCCTCTGTGGAACATTGTTCTCAATCTCTATGTTAGCAATTTTTATTGCATTAAAAAATGAACTGGTATCTGCACCACCGTGGCTTTTGACAACTATACCGTTTAAACCTAATAGACTGGCCCCATTGTAGCGCCGGGGATCCAGAATCTTACGGACCGCCTTTAATACAGGTAGCGCTATCAGGGCTGCCAGTCTGGTAATCAGGCTTTTCTTAAACTCTCGCTTTAACACATAATTAACCAGTGCAGCCAATCCTTCTCCGGTTTTTAATGATACATTGCCAGCAAAACCATCGGTAACGATAACATTAACCGTACCCTTGTAAATATCATCACCTTCGACGAATCCATAGTAATTCAGACCGCAATCAGAAATTAACTGATTAGCCTGCTTAATGGTTTCGCTTCCTTTCATAGCTTCAGAACCAATATTAAGTAAACCGACCAGAGGAGATTCGACACCTTCCACCGACTGCGCCAGCACCGATCCCATAATAGCAAACTCCCGCAGGTTCTCAGCGGTACATTCCAGATTAGCGCCCAGATCAAGCATATGGGTTTGACCTGTCATCGAAGGCAGCATGGTACATATAGCTGGACGGCTGATTCCTGGAATGGTTTTCAAAACAAACTTTCCAGTTGCCATAAGGGCACCTGTATTACCGGCACTAACGCAAGCTTGAACCTGCTGGCTTTTAACCAGATCAATAGCCACTCGCATAGAAGAATCCTTTTTCTTTTTTAAAGCATGGACCGGCGACTCATCCATGCCGACTACTTCGGACGCATGATGAATACTGAGACGATTTTCCTGTTGCAATCCAGTACGTTCGATCTCGGCCTTTAACTGCTGCTCATCGCCAACCAGTACCAGCGATATATCAGAGATTTCTTTAAGCGCTTTTCTAGCTGCTGGCACGGTTACACTCGGCCCATGGTCTCCTCCCATGGCATCAAGAGCGATAATCTTTCGACTCATTTGTAAATGCTCAAATAAATACGGGCGGATAATACCGCCCGTAAAATTTTTATATCAATGAATAATTTCTATTCGTCGTCGTCTTCGACGATTTTGTCAGCGATGACTTTACGACCTCTATAATAGCCGTCTGCACTAATGTGGTGGCGACGATGAGTTTCTCCAGTGGTCGACTCCACGGATAAAGTAGCACTACCCAATGCATCGTGTGATCGTCGCATCCCACGCCTTGAAGGCGTTTTACGATTTTGTTGAACAGCCATGAATATCTCCAAACAATTTAATGGGTTATTTTCAGGTCTTTGAGAACTGAAAAAGGATTCTCTTTTACAGCAGGCTGTTGAATTTCTTCAGCAACCTGCCAATGCTCATTACAGGTTTCAATCTTATGCATCGCAACCAGTGGAAGTGCAAGAATGATTTCATCTTCGATAACTTCAAAGATATCAATAAAGCCATCCTCGCTAAAAAGCGTTTCCAGCTTAGTTTCACGAATCAGTTCATCTGTAGCATCAATCAGCAAATTAAACTCGAGCTGTAATTCTTTCAGCATCGGTTGCAAACACCGTTGACACTCAACATTAAGACTGGTTTTGACCTGCCCGGACATCATTGGTATCGAATAATCACTGTTTACAAACTCGAATCTGACTTCTATCTGGCCTTCATCAGAAGCGAGTAAATCTGTCAGGCGGTTCAGATTAACGATGTCTATCAGACCTTCGAAATACCCCCTGCGTGATACTTCTTTATGAACCTGATAACGTTGTCTGAGTTTGCCCTGCATAAAGGCGGCGATTCTACATGGATTTGCTAATTGCTGTCTACGCCTATTGTCGTCTATATACTTGTTTTTAGGCGAGTATTATATAATTTTGCGGATTAAACATCACTTCACGACATAAGCCTTGTTTGAAGGCTCATATCGTGATGTCATATTGACATTCCTAATTCACTGAACAGATTAACCAGTGCAAGCAAATATTATCCTTGCCAGCAGTTCTATATATAGAAAATCGCTTCTGCAACGATTGCATCTCGACTTTAGCTGTATTTCTCCAGAAATCGTCGAGGATCTGTTAGCCGATGAAACTGCAGAAGACTATGTCAAACGTCTGGCTTTGCAGAAAGCGAAAGTGGTAGCCGACTTAAATCCCAATGCCATCGTGATAGGCTCAGATCAATGTGCCGTTCTCGGTGAGTCTATTCTGGGTAAACCAGGCAATCACCAGAATGCTTTGAATCAACTCAGAGCTGCCCAGGGAAAGACAGTGGTTTTTCATACCGGATTGTGTGTGAAGCAACATTCTTCCGGGTTCTGTGCGGTTGAAGAAGAATTATTTGAAGTTGAATTTCGCCAGCTTAACGACCACCAGTTAGAACGTTATCTCCAGATTGAGCAACCTTATCAATGCGCCGGCAGCTTTAAATCTGAGGCATTTGGCATCACATTATTTAACAAAATGCGTGGCGACGACCCTACCGCATTAATCGGTTTACCGCTGATTCGGTTAGTGAAGATGCTCGAATCAGCAGGAATTTCAGTGGTTTAAGCCGCGATTGCGGGGACCTGGTCGTCGGCCCATAACAGGGCCTGTAGATAAATATCCGATAATTTCGCAAACTCGATGTTCTGAAACTTGATATCATCAAATTGATTGGTTTCCATCGCAACTACGCAATTAAGTGCCTGACCATAGACGCCCTCACGCTGGGTCAGGGCTAATTTCAGATCTTCGGCCAGCGGTAACTCTTCAAGTAGCTCTTCTATAGGTTGATCCATCATTGCGTCTAGCACCGAAAATAAACCAATCGTAAAATAACTTTCTACAGCTGATTGATTTGCAGCAGTGGCGAGTTGCTCGCAGGTTCGCGCTCGAACCAGAGCTAGAATGCTCAACGCCTCAGGTTTATCTGAAGTAGTGGCAAGTGCCACCAGGGATATCCAGTTTTTTATGGTATTCAAACCTAGCATGACAACTGCACGTTGAATAGAATCGACCTGTGCTCGCAAGCCGCTAGCTGGTGAGTTAATATATTTCAGGATTTTGTGGCTTAGTGACACGTCGGTACTGATAATTTCACTCAACTCGGCAACATCTAGCGCCGGATCATTTACCATGGCGAGCAAACGTAGTATTGATACCTGATTGCCCTGTAGACCTTTACCTTTAACGATTGTAGGCCTGGAAAAAAAATATCCCTGGTAGTAGTCAAACCCAATTTCCCTGAGCGCCTCAAACTCTTCAAAAGTTTCAACTTTTTCAGCCAGCAATCGAATATCCTGTTGTTGACGATATTGCTCAACATGTAAACGAATTTGATTTAGATTCAGGATCGTAATATCTATCTTGATAATATCGGCGAGATCGACCATCGGTTGAAGATTTTGATGGTAAACAAAATCATCAAGAGCTATTGTATGTCCCTGATTTTTCAATGTTTTAATAGACGATAATATGGTTTGATCCGGCTCTATGTCCTCCAGGATTTCCAGCACTATTTGACCAGGAGGTATAACAATACGCTGGGGATCCTCCAGAAAGTATCGGGTTAAATTGATAAAGGCCTTATGGTTTCCAACCAGATTTGCCAGCCCGATTTCAGCAAATGTGTTAAGCACTACCTGCGAAGTCGCACTGTCTCCATCAATGACATTAGCATTTTCTTGGTCAAGTTCCCTACGGAACAGTAGTTCATAGGCGTATACACCGAGATTTTCGGTAAATATCGGTTGTCGACCTATGAAGACATCAGACATTTTCTACCCTTAATTCTGAAACACGTACTCAACTAAGTGTAGCAACCATTCCTGGAAATATAGAACTTTCTGATGAACCTCTTCAATTCATTTTCATCGTGAAGAAACGTGCAAAGCCGGCGCTGAATGACGCCCCAAGTTTGTCAGCGAGGCGTTCAAGCAATGCACCCTTTGGTGTAAAATCCACCAGTCTCTCTGCCTTTACAATTTCGCGAGCAACACTTTTACTAGATCCCAGGGCATCAACCAAACCGAGTTCAATCGCCTTTTCACCCGTCCAGATCAAACCACTGAATAGTCCTTCCTGCTCTACCAGTCTCTCACCACGTCCGATTTTTACCGACTCAATAAAATGTTGATGTACATCATTTAACATCGCCTGAATGTGCATTTTTTGTCGATCATTTTCAGGTAGAAATGGGTCAAGTAGCCCCTTGTTTTCACCCGCAGTTAACAACCTTCTTTCGACACCTATTTTTTTCATTAACTCAACAAAACCAAAGTTATCCATTCGCACGCCAATAGAACCAACCAGGCTTGAGCGGTTAACAAATATCTTATCAGCCGCCGATGCAACAAAATAACCCCCCGAGGCTGCAATGTCAGCCACAACAGCATAAATAGGAATTACTTTATGTTTCTCTCTCAAGCGATTGATTTCATTGTATATGTACGAAGATTCAACTGGTGATCCACCTGGAGAATTAACCTCAAGTATTACCGCTTTAGTGTCCTCGTGCTTAAAGGCCTCTTCGAGACCTGTGACCACATTTGTAGATCCTCCTTCCTCCCCACTGGCGATAATACCCGACAATCTCACTACGGCTGTATGCCCCTTATCAGCATCGCCGTCATCGCCACCACCACCTAAATCGAGCGCAAGCAATAGAATTGGCGTTAAGTAAATGAAAAATAGAAATAGGAAGAATATTCGCCAACGACGAGCTCGACGTTGTTCTGTTATCGCCGCAAAAGCAAGTTTATTGACGATAGTTTCATAATCTGGCTGAGACATAAGCTTGTTTAATTCCGGTGCATATTAATTAATTTCGAAATATTGTACTACCAGTCTAATCGATCAGGTAAAAACTGTCTGGCACTGAGGCATTTATGACCAGATCATCATGGAACTCGCTGGCTGGTAATTCAAGCCTGCTGGCGTGTAGCATCAACCGCTTCATTCCCTGTTTTTTCATCATCTGGTTAAACTGTCGGTCCCCATACTTTTTATCGCCGACTATCTCGTGGCCTTCTGCCTGACAATGTACTCGTATCTGATGGGTTCGACCACTGAGTAGTTGAATAGTTAATCGGCTACATTGTCTATTGCTAGACTGTTCAAGAACCAGAGTATGTGCCTGCTGGCCGCCTGGATCGACATAAACACGCCGTTCGCCATTCGGCATTTGTGTCTTTTTTAGACGATGCTTTATTTCAGAACAGCCTTCCGGCCATATACCTTTAACTACAGCATTGTAAACTTTTATCAGTGCATTACTTTTTATGCTGTTCTGTAAAGACAATAAGCTCTGCCGATGGCGAGCCAGTAACAAACATCCACTAGTATCACGATCTAACCGATGTACCAACTCCATTTCACTATCGGGGCGGAGTAACCTCATGATATCAATGACACCGAATGCTACTCCCGAGCCGGAGTGCACGGCGACACCTGCTGGTTTATCAATCGCGATTAAATGTCGATTCTCGAACAGGATTGAAGATTCAAGTTGCTTCAACCAGGTATCAGAAATATTTGGTGCCTGGTTTTTGTGCCTGCGATGATCGTATACAGGTGGCACTCTTATTAAATCACCTAACTGTAATTTGTAATCAGGCCTTATTCGTTTTTTGTTTACACGTACTTCCCCCTTTCGAATAATGCGGTATATCCGGGTACGCGGCACCTGCTTAAGTAACTTGATTAGAAAATTATCGAGTCGTTGGCCAAGTTCTTCTTTTCCTGCCTGCAGAGTCTGGACGCAAGGTTTATTTTCTTCGCTATATGAAATCAATGGATGGCAGTACCGATAAATTATGGTATATTCCTATGGGTAGTATTGTACTGTTTAATGAACAGGCAAAACACTACTCATACGGTTTTTAATAGAATGCAGCCAATATTCTCAGACTCAGTAAGCTGTTTTCTAATTAGATTAGTCCTTCCATATCATGCTCAATGCTATATATCGCTGGACATCATTTTTTGACACAGGTCTATGTACTGTCTCGTTTTTAGCCATATTCTGATTCAAAGTATTGCTTTGTTAAGTGGTCTTAGTCGATCGCTACAGCCAACTGCTGCGTATGCAAATTTCCAACTAAAATTAAAATCAGACCCGCTCAAAACTGCTGGTATCAGGCCTTTCATACAAGGCAAATTTACTAATGAAACGAATACTCATCAATGCCACTCAGGCAGAAGAGTTACGAGTGGCGATGGTCAACGGCCAACGCCTCTACGATCTCGATATCGAAGCCCCATCACGAGAACAGAAAAAATCCAATATATACAAAGGTAAGATTACCCGCATAGAGCCCAGTCTCGAAGCGGCTTTTGTTAATTATGGCGCTGAGCGCCACGGCTTTTTACCGTTCAAGGAAATTTCAAAAATATATTTTTCTGACAATGCCAGGGATGACAACGGCAAGGCAAATATCAAGGACGCTATAAAAGTTGATCAGGAAATTATCGTCCAGATAGAAAAAGAAGAGCGTGGTAATAAAGGTGCAGCACTCACCAGCTTCATCAGCCTGGCCGGTAGATTTCTGGTTGCGATGCCGCAAAACCCACGAGCCGGAGGCGTTTCACGAAGAATAGAGGGTGAAGATAGAGACCAGCTCAAGAAAGTTCTTAACGATCTCACTATGCCCGAAGGTATGGGTGTAATTGTTCGTACAGCAGGTGTTGGGCGCTCCGTTGAAGAAATGCAGTGGGATCTCGATTATCTTAACCAGGTCTGGGTTGCAATTGAAAATGCAGCCAAAGAACGGAGTGCGCCTTTTTTGATTTATCAGGAATCAGATATTGTCGTTCGCGCTCTACGCGACCATTACAAAAATGATGTAGGTGAAATATTAATCGACTCAGGGCAGGCATATCAGCAGGCTTACGACTTCATGTCGATGGTCATGCCGAACTCATTAAACAAATTGAAAAAATTTGACGACAAACTACCCCTATTCAACAGATTTCAAATCGAAAACCAAATTGAATCGGCATTTTCTCGTGAAGTCACGTTGCCTTCCGGAGGAGCAATTGTCATTGACCACACTGAAGCATTGACTTCGATTGATATCAATTCGGCCAGGGCTACCAAAGGCGGTGATATCGAGGAGACAGCCAAGAATACCAATCTCGAAGCAGCCGACGAAATTGCCCGCCAACTGCGTATTCGCGACCTCGGCGGTCTTATCGTAATCGATTTCATCGATATGATGCAAAACAAGAATCAACGCGAGGTTGAAACGCGACTTCGTAATGCTGTTTACGATGATCGCGCAAGGGTACAGATAGGGCGAATATCCCGATTTGGCTTACTCGAAATGTCGCGTCAACGTCTAAGACCATCATTGGGTGAGTCTAGTCAGATAGTTTGCCCACGCTGTAGTGGCCAGGGTTCTATCCGGGATGTGGAATCTCTGTCTTTAGCAGTATTGAGACTACTTGAGGAAGAGTCATTAAAAGACAATACCGGTAAAATTCTGGCAAAAATTCCTGTTGAATGCGCGACCTATCTTCTCAACGAAAAACGAGATAAGGTCGAAGGGATTGAAAAGCGACGTGAAGTTCATCTGGTCATTATCCCCGATCCTAATCTGGAAACACCTCATTTCCAGCTTGAGCGCGTCAAGGACAACGATACGCATCGACATGAGTCAAATTACAAGAAATCCTATGAAATGACTACTGATGAAGAAGTCGTAGATCTTGTTGAAGTTAGTAGTAGTCAAACACCTAAAGCAGAACAGGCGGCCGTACAGCGTGTCCAGCCTCCTGCCCCGAAACCGAAATCGATAGCAACTCAGGATACGTCTGAAGGTTTATTCCAGAAGCTGATAAAAGTATTATTCGGAGGTGGTGATAGCTCGAAAGAATCCAGCAAGGAGAAGGGTTCTTCAAAGAAGTCAACTCAGAGTAGCCGCTCCAGGAGCAGTAATCGCTCTAGAAACAATAACCGTAATCGAAGTAATCAGAACCGAAATCGAAATAGCGGGAACAGAAGCAGTAGCTCAAAAGCTAGTCAGGATAAAAACAAGGATCGCAATAACGACCCATCTGCTGACAAAAATTCGGAAGGAGATAATCGGAAATCTACCGAAGCTGGTCGTCCCAAGCGATCACGTGGCGGGCGTTCTGGTAATCGTAATCGCTCTCGAAACCAGGCTAACAAACCAGCCGAAACCAGTCAGAAGACATCGGCCGATGTCGGTATTGATCAGAGCAACAACGAACAGAAAGATAAAAGCAGCGCTCAAAACGATTCAGCCCGAAATAACAACAAAACAGCTAGTCCCAAAAGTAATCGGTCATCGGATACCCGGTCAGCACCAACCTCGTCTGACAGCAACACCGAGAAACCAGCAGATGCGCATACCAAACCAAAACCTCAGGCTGGGCCTGACAACAAGGCAAAGCCAGTTGAAAATGCTCCTGGCGGAATAACGGACAATAAACCTAAACCGGAAAAAACCAGTCCCGAATCGAGTCAGAACAAGTCAGCAAGTAGTGCGAGTGCGCCTGATGTCTCAACGCCTAAGCAGGAAAATAAAACAGGCGAAAAACCTGAAACAGTTAAGCCAGCTGTAGCTACTGAAGCCAAGTCAACTAACACGACTACAGCTGAACCAACCAGGACGGATGTATAGGAGTTTCATTCAGATCTGACAGTCCGCGCGACCTGGCAGTTAGATATATGTCAGCAATCGACTGTCAGATCAAGTCTGAACTACTACACTTAAGACGGCAAAAACTCAACCGGATAAGTAACAGTAACCTGCTCAACAGGCTGAGCGCCAAAATCAAATTGTTTAATACGTTTTAGTAATCTGGACTCCAGGGATTTATCATCTAATTCAGAGGTAACAATAATAATTCTGGTTACTTTTCCTGAAGGTGCTATGGTGATTTCGAGTATCACCTTGCCCTTTATGTTTGGATTCTTACGTCTGGCACGATTGTATAAAGCAAATAGCTTGCTTTTGTTTCTGTCGAAAACCAGCGTCACACTCTCCTCACTTCTGACACCGCTTTTGCGTTTAGTAGTGGTTTTGGCCTGTGGCTGTTTTTTTACCGGCTTCTTCTTAATCAGAGATTGTTCTACAGTGCTGACGGATCTTTCCAGGCTAATGGATTTACTGGTAATTATCGCAACCTGATTATCACTAATACCACCGCTTCCCTTGGCTGAACCGGTTAGCAACGATTCATCTACAGAAATACCAGACGATGAGCCTGTACTGGTTGTACTGACCGTACCTCCGACCATAGCACTAATGTCGTCAGTTTCCATTAAATCAGAAAGTTCGTTACTCAAAGCAAGCAAGCCACTTTCAGCAGCTTTTTCCCTGGCCTTTTTCTGCGTTTGCGTCAGTGGTTTTTTATCTATTTCGGGTTTTTTTACCTTTTCAACTTTGGACTTGGGTTTAGGTTTGGGTTTGGGCTTTGGCTTGGGCTTTGGTTTAGAAATCACCTTTTCTATTTTCGGCGCTGCCTTTTTTTTTTCGAGTAGAAAGTTAACAATACGGGGGGGAATTTTTTTCCTGGCCTGTCGCTCTTCTACAGGAACATCGATAAACGACACAATAAATGCGCCTGCCAATACCACCATTAACACAAAAACTGTGATGATATTGAAAAACCGATCAGACCTGCTTTCTAGCGACCAGGAAAGAGCAAGCAAGTCGTAGCTAAGTGTCGACATCAGGACTTATCTCCCGGCTGTGCTTTCTGTAATGTGGCAAACGCAATACGGGTATAATTAACTTCACGACAGGAAGCCAGAATCTTTCGTATTAACTGGTATGGAACCTCCTCATCGCCCATGATTGTTATTGCCCTGGCGTTAGATTCTGCCGGTGGTGTATTCAACACGCCAGTATTGGTTGATTGAAATTTGAGTTCTTCTATGAGCCCCTTAATAAGTATTTCCTGAGATTCCAGTTCATTTGCAATTGTTGCGACTTCCCTGCCCAGCACCAGGATTTTGTTCCGGGTGACGAATATTACCAGCGTTTCCTGTGGAGCCCGGGTTGTAACAGAAGTTGGTAAGCGAATATCTTTTTTATTTGGCAGTTGTTGAACGTTAGAGGAACTCACCAGCAGGAAAAATACCAGAATAGTAAATATATCCATCAACGATACCAGATTGATGGCCGGCCGCTTCCGCTGTTCATGGTGCCTTTCCATGCGTCTTGCGCGCCTGGACATTTGCATCATTGCTCTTGTCCCTGTTCGACAGTCGAATCTGATTGCCTGGTAGATTCCCCATTTAAAGGTGGCGCATCCCCCATAGAGATATTTGGAAACAATTCGACAACTTCGAGTTCGGAAACATTAACAATCTCTGCACTACTGACTCGATCCATTGCTGCTATGATAGTTTTATAACTAACCTGCTTATCTATCAAGAGCGTAATATTTTTCTCATCTGGGAATCGTGTTTTAATTTCTACCAGTAAATTAGTAAAGCTGTTCCAGTCAGTTTGTACGGAATTACGTGGTAAAAACCTGATTCGACCAAAGTTGCTGTCTCTTATTTCAAAACTATCTGGTCTAATCACCAACTCTAGTTGAAGCTTAACCTGATCCCCTTCCACGGCTCTGGCATTTTTAGGGGGTAGATTCAACTCAAGAATTGTGATTCGTGAAAACACCGCAGTTATAAGCAGAAACGGTACCAGGATCACCATTAAATTCAGGAATGCAGTGATATTTAATTCCACCACATCTTGAACCATTTTTCGCCTTACCAGCTTCATGCCGAATTAGTTCCCGTTTTTTATTCTTCTGAAATTAAATTAAGACATTTAACAGCGGCCATCTCAATATTATCGACGAGCCGTGACGTTTTAGTGACCAGAAAAGAATGCATGAGGATAAGGGGAATGGCGGATATCAAACCAAAAGCTGTGGTATTCATCGCCACCGAAATACTTGATGACAACAAGTCTGCCTTCTCCGCTGGATCAGCACCAGCTACTGCGGTAAACGCCTGTATCAAACCTATTATCGTGCCAAGCAATCCGAGTAAGGTTGCAATATTTGCAAAAGTTGCAAGGTAATGCGTGCGCTGCTCGAGATCAGGTAAAACCTCCATCATGCCTTCTTCCATGGCGGACTCTATAACAGCTCGTGAAGCTGTATTTTTTTTTCGGGCAAAACCATAATTCAACATAGTCGCTAACGGGGTCTTTACTGTTTTGGTTAACTTTATTGCCCTGTTGATATCCTGAGCTTTGAGCATCGGTGTTAGCTGCTGCCAGACTTTTTTTGTTTTGCTCTGGGTACGCGCAATGTAAATAAATCGCTCTATTGCAATAGATAAACCCAGAGCAAAAATAACAAGAATAGGGTACATAAAAGTACCACCTGTCTGAAAAAACTTAACGAAGTCCATGAAACGTCCTCATGTATTATTATTTGCTGGCATGACACCACCTTACTCAACCAACGGGTTGAAGGTATTGGGAATCGATTATTTGTCAATTTCGGTATTATTAAAAAAGCTGACGGTCTGCATGAACACTGTAGAAAGCTGTTCATTTTCACTTCCCGGCTTAGCGGGATCCTGGTCGTTAAGCTCCTTATCAATTTTATCGAGTATTACTTTTCGTTGCGCTCGGTATTCATCTATGCCGATATGATTGTGATAGAAATCGTTAGACAGGTTACGTAGCATCAAAGAATAACTGGCTTCGCTCATAAATTACTCTTCCATTTCCCTTAAAACTCTAAATCCAGTGTAACTATCGGCCTTACCATTATGTTTTTTACCAGTAGCAATTGTACAACTTTCCATCGGTTCACGGAAGGAGCCACCTACCGCCTGTAATGAATTACCGCTACCATATACCCACTCCTGCACATTACCAACGAAATTCACCAGGCCCCAGGGATTTTGTTTACCAATACTGTATTTGACGAGATTACTTCCTTTTTCAAATCCCCGTGTACTCAAGGCACAATTTCTATTAGGATCCAGGGTTTTACTCCTGGATCTCATGGCATAAGTCCATTCTATTTTGCTAGGTAAACGATAGCGTTTTCCTGTCTGTTGACTTAACCATTTGAGATAAGCCCTGGCTGAACTCAGGGTAATATCTGATACAGGCTTCTGGTCATTCTGACTGGATACTGAGCAGGAGGTTGTAGTTAAACAATACTGTTTAAACTCACCCACGGTTAGTTCATACTTACCCAGCGCAAACATTTTCAATTTACTGTTCCCTGGAATCACAACCAGTTCCGGTCCATAATTAGATTTTTTCAGTTTATCTCTGCAAGTAGCTCGTTTACCTCGTGAGCCGAGTCCGGCCAGTGAAGCATCGCATGGGTCTCTTGATTTAATTTTAATGTTCCTCAGGACGGATGACTCAAATAGCTTCATGCTATGCGTCTTTGCGGCCCTGGCTCTTTCCGGAAAGGATGTCCCTATTTGCACAATACAATTTGCAAGAGACTTTATGACCTTGCTTTCGATGCTTTGAAATCGTACCGAATCTACCTGTTTCAGTTTAACCACAGCAGTTTCAATATTCCGCATATTAAGGCTAGCCTGGCATCTCAACTGATTATTCAGGTTTTCCAGTGCTGCCGTAAATTGTTCTTTACTCGCCTTTTGCTGCACCAGTAGTTGTTGTTTCTGATTCTCCTGCTGCTGCAGTTTCAATTTTCGCGACTGTGCCAGTGCCTTTTTTTTCTTCTGATCTTCGCTCGCCCTGGAAGCCTCCAGTTTTATGCGAGCTTCCTCGTGCTTTTTTCCAGTTGCGACTAAAGCATTTAGTTCATCGAGTCTTATGTTTTTCGGGCTATATTGCCTTGCACTATCAATTAAATTCTGGGCCTGGATGTATTGTTTGTTTCTGATCCGATCTTCGATTTGTACTATGTATAGTCCAAAAATTTTATGTTTCTGTTCTTCAAGCCAGGCATCCTTTCCTTTTGTTAATATAGTTAGATCAGAAATATCTTTCCAGAGCGAGTCCTGCCATCTATCTGAAAAACTGGTATCCCCGAGCAACAACGCAACATCCTCTTTAAGAAAGTCAATTCTAATTTTCAATTCAAGTTCATTTCTAATATCAAATTCAGAAAACTCCGGAACTTTTGGCTCCTCCTTAAACACCAGAAAATATGTCGTAACCCCAGCCGCGAATAAGATTGCAAGGCTAGTTACCAGCCAGTTCGAAGATTTCCGTTTTGGCTTTATCAGATCTTCAAATTCTTTTACCGAAGCTAAGCGATCTTCTCTCCTGAATGCTATTGCACGTTCAATCGCTTTCCATTGTCGTTTTTTAATATGACCTATACGCTTAGGCTTCAAGCACTGTCGTTCAGCTTCATCGGCTGGGACTTTATTGTATGGATGTCCACCTGTCAGCATCTCATAAGCGACACAACCTAAGGCATATATGTCATCTCGCACATCTGGCTCTTCACTTTCCAACATTTCAAGGCTGGCATAAGCGGGCGTTAAGGCGCCCAGGTTGCCCGCATCAAACAATGTCTGGTCATTCGGGTTGTCCTCCAGGTGTTCGACCTGTGCAACCGCGCGAGCAATACCAAAATCAAATACCTTGGCGAGGCCGTTTCCGGTGACAAATACGTTGCCAGGCTTGAAATCGGAATGAATTATTTTCCCTGCGTGGGCGTGTATCAGGGCGGAAGTCATTCCACGAATAATGTTCCAGGCATCATCGGTGGGCAGTCCTGTCGAACTATATTGAGCTATTAATTCGTCGAGTGGTTCACCATCCAGATACTCCATGGTCATGAATACTGTATCACCATCACGATCAAAATCGTAAACATTAACAATATTCGGATGAGCTACTCTCTGCGACTTACGAGACTCCCTTTGCAAAGAAATAAATGCCTCCGGGTGAGTTTTGAATTCTTCGCTTAAAACCTTTATTGCGACATATGGGTCTCTATCCTGTGCTTCTACCTTAAGTAAATCTCGAGCTTTATATACCACCCCCATTCCACCTGCGCCAAGAACTTCCTCCAGGATAAATCGCTCTTTGAGAATGTGAGTTTCTGCGTTTTGTGTGCCGGATAATCTACCTGTTGCTACAGTAGGCGGTACTAGTGTTTTATCGGCGGATCCTTTTCGCTGCGGGCTGATACGAGTAGCATCAGAACGGGGCAATTGATTTACTGGTGATCCTGCAATTCGTGTTTTTTCTACTGAAGAAGTAGCATCAGATGCTGGGGCTACACGTGTAGCATCCGGTCTCCTGACTTTTTTGCCACTCGGCTGAATTCTTGTTTTTTGTGGATCAACATCTTTCATACCAGTTACTTGACATCCTGCTCCGGAGGTCTTGAAAATCGTCCCTGTTCTCCCTTCACCAGAATAATCGATATGTTATCGATACCACCAGCGTCGAGGGCCAGTTGCATAAGCGTTTCAATAGCTTCTTCAATAGGCAATGAAATCAGTACCTCGATCAAAACCTCTTTGTTAACCATATTGTACAAACCATCGCTACATAATAGAAATACATCTCCCAATTGTGCACTGAAAACATTGATATCAACATATAGCTGCCTGTGCGCTCCCACAGCTCGCGTGATGACATTAGAATCCGGGTGATTTTCGGCCTGTTCAGCAGTCATATAGCCTTGTTGAATCTGTTCCTGAATCTGGCTGTGATCCCTTGATAACTGCATCAACTTTTTATTACGCAAGCGGTACAATCGTGAATCTCCCGCCCAAAGACAAACGCCAACCCGACCCTTTATCGACAGAGACACAACCGTGCTGCCCAGGGTTCTACCATCGAGCATAATATCTGCGTATTCAAGGATACGCTGGTTAACATCGATCAAATTATCTTCGACCTTATTCACCCATTCGTTTAAGCTCTGAATTGCCTTAATTTGCGTTAGTGAAGCAACCACCATTTGACTGGCTACATTTCCGGCTTCATAGCCACCCATGCCGTCAGCAACGGCCCACAGGTTTTTATGTGACTCAGATAGAACGGAATCTTCGTTTAAATCTCTGACTAAGCCTACGTTGGTTAAATCTTCCGATCTCCAGATTACAGGGCGTCTTACCGTGATCTCTTTCATCAGTTGTCAGACATTTAAATTAAAAGGGATTTTCCAGTTTCTGGATTGCCATTGCCCATCAATCATCGCGGTTAAATTACCCGCTGGGGGCAATCCTCGACTACAAAATATTGACGGTGCAATCAGACTGGAACCGGTAGTTTGCCACAGGCTAAAACTCGTCAGGCTGGAACTCAGGGAGGCATCAAGCATATACGACACACTGTTTGATAAAGCACTTTCATCGTCAGTCGCCAACTCAGTAATGAATCCGCCTGTTTCACCATAGTGAGAAGTTGGTAGATATTGCGAATCGAGGTCTAACTCAAGTTGTTCTACTCTTTCTATTAAATCATCAACATCGATTTCTTCATCAAGTGCCAGTAAACTCAATGACTCTAAATCATGGAACCACTGTTGTTGCGAAAGCAGAAAATTAACCGCTGAAGTACCACCTGTTAAGGACATTAAAATACTAAATGGAAAGTACCTGCCGACTCTATCAACGCTAGGTAAAACTAAACCACCCCAGCCATTATCGTCAATAACACCGCTAGAAAGAACGAAACGCCATATGGGGCTTGTCAGATAAATATCGAGCCAGTCATCACCAGTTTGTTCTTTGCTCACAGAAATATAAAACTGTAGCCACTCATCCCATAATTGAGCAAAATCACTAGATAGATTTCTTTTGAGAAAATCACCATAACCCGGTAGTTTTCCATAAAGACTAACCGCGTTTCCATGAGTCATTTATATATTCTCCGGGCACCGGAATGACGCAAGCAAATTCTGACCAAAAGGATTTTTAATGCTTCTCGCCTTAATTAAATACTTCATAACATGTTGAATGCCTGTTTCATTAAAAGCATACTCGACGAGATATGTGCTCGATTGTTGTGTCTTTGAAATTTTTGATCGATCCTGTAATTTCAACCAGGCCCAGGGACCTTCATATGAATTTTCATGACGATCACCATCAAGATCTTCGAAAACTAGCCTTACCCTGTTATTACCTTCTTCAGCAGACCAGTTTAAGTCTTTCCAGAACTTTGGTCCGTGGCTATATTTAAATCGCTGTTCTCCTACGTCAAGCCAGAATCGAGCATCATTTTTGCTCAGACGATAAGGTTTTAGTTGAAACGAAATACCTGGAATTTCGGGGCTTTGTCGAAAATATATGCTTTTTATGTTTTGTGCGGTTTTAATATGCTTCAGTGTTTTCTTGTTAAGGCCGAGAGAACGGCGATCCACTACCCTGTTTTTCCAGGTTTTTGACGAGTGGATAAACGGTTTAACATATTTTATATAGAAACTATCCATTTTGCCGGCAGGCTTAAAAAAATCACTAAAATCCAGTAGTGCAAGCTCACTCCTGGATTTTTTCGACAATGGATAGCGACCAGCCAGTGCTTCCCGATAAAAGCCATAAACCTGATTATTCCATTCGCTTTTAACATGCCGCCTTGCAGACGCAAGTATGACTTTCCAGCTCTGATCAGCCAATGTTGATAGCCAGCGCTTTACAGGATCTGGGCGATTACTGGAAAATTTTGCCAAACTCACAATGGCATTAGCTGAGCCCTGCTTGTATCTTGCTAATGCTATTTCGAACGCTTTTTTAGCAGGATCAGGTGATAAATTAACCTCACCGATAAATTCTTTTAACTGCAATACTTTTTCAATAACTGCATTCACCGGCGCCGGGTTATTTTTAGTTTCGCGAAGCAATTTATTTATCTTCTTAAAATGCTGGTCGACTTTAGTGCCTTTTATTTGCCCTGCGAGTAATCCAGTCACTTTGGCACCGGTTTCACTGGTTTGATTATCATCCAGAGTCTGTAAAATCTGAGTGGACAACTGTGTATTTTCGGCAGTCACCTGCAGAATCGACTGTAGCGGTGAGTACACCGGATCAACAAATCGAGTTAGAGTCTCTGCAGCCTGATTAAGCGATTTAAAATCGGCGACTTCGAGTGATTTCAGAGCAGCAGACCAGTGTTTAATAAACTCTGCAAAATAAAGTGCTTCGACTTTTTCGCTGACTTCCTCGAGGTCATCCTTGACGAAATCAACCTTCTCACTGTCGTCGTCTGACAGCAACCAGCTTTCATTTACGATATCTGAGATAAGCGGGGAACTCGAAGAAAAATCTATATTGTCATAGCCTTCACGGCTAAACATATAGGGGACTAATAGAGCATTCTCGACAGATTCATTGATTCGATAGCTTTCACGTACGGACTCACCAAACAGGTTCAGCAGGTTGATTTTCTGTCGGTTTTCAGCCCTGTTACGTATACGACTATATATCCTCTGTTGAACTGGTACTCTTAATAATAAAGACCGGGTTTGTTTCACCAGTCTGCTATTAAGCCTGGATGGTTGCGGGTCAAGTTTAAGTAAGGCATTTAAGTGCTTTTCGAGTGCCTGTCTATGACTTGCCTGGCCGCTAAGAGATACTTTCCAGTCATCCCGGAACCATTCAAACACCAGCTCCCTGTCCAGATGCTGTATTTTATTGAGCATAAGATAAGTACGAAAATTATGGTATAGATCACCACCTTTATGACCTTTTACTACCCTTAACTCCAGATAACGAACCAGCCGGGGCAGTAAGTTATTACGTAGTTGGCTATGATAGGCATTGTTAGCAGCACTATCGACATTTGTGTCATAGAGGCCGAGACCGTTCAACCAGGGATGCCTGTTCTGGTCGTAAACAATACTGGCCCTTTCAATAGCATCCAGTGATGGAATTACCGACACCAGGTCACGATTCGTGCCTGCGAGCTGAGAATTCTCTATCTCAAAAGTGTCGATGTAGGAATTGACTTCACTCATGTATTCATTGTGCCGATTTAAACTACTAATCCACACCGACAACATCACCGCTACTGATACAAAAAGGAATAGATAAGCCGAGCGCCGTGACCATCTGAGCAGTATTTCGTACTTTCTATTGAGGCCGACCAGTTCCGCCTCGGGAAAAATAACTTTGCGGAACAGATTGCCAAGAAAAAAGCTTTTACCCTGTGCCTGTTGTGTATGGGATTGCTGGTCAAATCCGAAACTGGCTGATACGGCACTCATCATCCGGTCAATCGGCGTTCCATCCTGAGTACCGCTGGTAAAATATATACCCCGCAAATAAGGCTGATACTCGTAGCGATTTTTGACAAAGGTCTGTCTAACAAAACTATCAATGATCTCTTTAGCGTTATCGAATTGCTTTGGAAAGCTCTGTATCAATGCCCTTCTCTTGACGTCCCGTTCCTGATGCATTCTCCCCAGTTCGCGAGAATATAGACGATTTATCAGGCCATTAAATTCCTGCTGGAAATATTCGAAATCGGGGCTTTGTGATGAGTCAGCGGCGTTCGGTAAGCTAATCCCCCAGACCTGTTCACGATCCTCCTTTGACAAGTCCTCAAAAAATTCGGAAAATCCCGAGATCAAATCAGATTTGGTTAATACCAGATAAATTGGAAAACGAATTTCGAGTTTTTGCATCAGTTCATCGATGCGGGTCCGAATAATTTGAGCATGTTGCTCTCGCTCCTGTTCAGATTGAAACAGCAAATCCTGGATACTGATAGCAACGAGAACGCCATTAACAGGCCTTCGACGTCGATTTTTCCTCAGCAATGATAGAAATGCTTCCCAGGCACTGCTATCAATAACTCGATGACTATCCTGTGTCGTGTAACGCCCAGCCGTATCGATAAGTACTGCGTCGTTAGTAAACCACCAGTCACAATTGCGAGTACCGCCTATGCCCTGTAGTGAAGCTTTACCGAACTGTTCGGCCAGTGGAAAATCAAGACTGGAATTGACCAGTGCAGTAGTCTTGCCAGATCCAGGAGGGCCAATGATGATATACCAGGGAAGTTCATAAAGTGCACGGGATCGATTTTTACCTTTAAATTTCAATCTGGATAAAGTAGCCAGGGCGTCTGAAAATCGCTGATTGAGCAGTTGATACTCTTCGCTAGTACGATCATCAGTAGCATTATCGGATTCCATCTCCTGATTTGTCTCGAGATCACTTACCAGATCTTTGTTACTTTTTTTAGCTGTTAACTGCAGACGTAGATTGTTTAAACCCCAAAGTACCAGCAATATGATAATCACTACTAATCGTGAAAATTCACTGGCCAGCGGCGCGGTGTTATTTTCACCAAACTTAACAACAGGGCCGACAAACCAGATAATAATCGATAAGGCAATGAGCCCTATCACTGATATGACTATCCTGTTGGTAAAAAAATCGATAATTTTCTTCATTCTATAGTGCTTTATCCGTGTGTTTTTCGGCTATATATGACCTTAACAATACGTTCAACTAATTCCGATTCGCCGGTTTTAATTCAACAATCTGTTGAAGTTTCGCAACCACCGGGGTTGAGGTTTCAAACAACCAGAACCTCAACCCGGAATAGCTCAACACAAGAACAACACCCAGAACACTGGCAACAACCCAGAACGGAATGTAACTAATCATAGATTTTCGGACTCTTCCGAGCCCCTGCCAGTTCGGTGACAGGGATCTTTCATATTCGCCTCTGGTCATTCTAATACAACGAAATAACTCATCACGCAATTGCTCAATCGCATCGCGACCTCTTTGTAAAACTCGAAATTTGCCCTCAAAGCCAAGACTCAGAAAAACATACAATAATTCGAGAATATCAATATTCTCTGCCGGGTATTCCTTCATTCGATCCAGAATCTGAAAATACTTTTCCCCTCCGGCAGTTTCGTTATGGAAAATACTGAGCAGCGTTCTTTGCGACCACCCACTCTCCGAACCCCAGGGGGTATTCAGGACTGCTTCGTCAAGTACTGTGCAAACACAGTACCGTGCAGACAGAATAACTTCCGGTTTGAACTGTAATGTCTTCAGGTTTTTTTCAAACTGCCGGATTTCACTGGTGAGGCGTTGATGCAATCCACCGACATCTGGATGAGATACCGACTGTCTTGTTTTCTGAAAAACAGCAATCAGTGTCGACGCTGCATCTATTATGGAGTTCTCTCCGGTGAATATTCCGCTATCAACAGGAGTTGGGCTAACTGATGGTTGGTATTGTGCTTCCTGCTGCGGTTGATAACGTGTAGAAGCAGATTGAGCTACAGGTTTCTCTATACCGGCATTTGAAGGCGGGGGTGACTTAACACTCCTGCCACCGGGAGCGGGCCTGATAACAGTTCTGTCAGGATTATTGTTCGGCTGCCTGAAAACCGTTTTGTCGTGCTTATCCGATGGCATGAGTTTCTCCTGCTAAGTCCGAAATACGACTCGGTATAAATGAACTACTGTCGTATCGCCCAAAATTCGAGTACCAAACCTGGGAAGTCGCCGCCAACATGTATAGCAAACCCCCCTGAATGCCTTAATTCATTCCAGAATTCACTTTGTGGTTCAAGCTGAAAATAACTAAATCCACTATGAAATGGTATTTGACGTGGTGCCACTGGCAGTGGTTTCATTCCTATTCCCGGCAGGGCTGCGTTAACCAGTTGTCTAATTCGTTCAACCGGACCGATCCGCACCTGCGCTGGTAAATGATTTCTAATGCTCTCTTCTGGAATATCGGCCTTTGCAGCGAGAACAAATGTGGCAGAACCGATTAACGAACGATCCACAATTTCGGCAACCCGGATACCATATTTCTTCTCAACCAGTTGCATACTGATAGCAGATTGTTCATGCACAGTACTAAAACAGCTTCTCAATGCAGTGATTACCGGGTCAAAGCTGGAATTGAGATCATCATGCTTATAGCCGTCAAAAACAGGACTGCGCTTCTCACCGCTGACAAATGTTGATAACTCACCAACCATTTGAACAATTTGCAGATACATATCGACCGGATGTATACCCTCAATGTGGGCCATGTGACGGATTGCCGGCTCAAGTCGGTTAATGAGCTGGAGTAGCATATAGTCCGCTACTTCTGCGGTACCACCTCGACTGGCGTCAGCCAGCCTGCCCGCAATAGCTTCACCACGGCTATGTAGCAAGCTGATTATCTCAGTTAGATATCCCGACAACCGGGGTGATTTAGCACAATCCAGGCAGCCTGGAATATAGTTCTCATCTAGTAGTATCTTTTTATCTTCGCGAACTTCAGCAACTCGGAGAAGCCCGACATTGATATAGCCGCTTAAGTCTTCCGACCCCGGTATTAACTTCAGATTAAGTCGCCCGACATCGATTTTAATAGTCTCACTGGAATCACTTGATACATCTCTAATTTCCTGCTCCTGCTGTACAAATCTGGCCAGACTCTGGCTGCTACCACTGCTTGCTATATCCCTTGCGCCAGCTCGTCTGACTGGCAGACACAGGTAAATAATTTCATTCTGTACATTATCAGCCAGCTCAATTACAGCAGGCGGTTCATCAATTGTAGGAAACTCAAATGGCGTTCCGTCGGGAAATACGCCTTTTCCCTTAACAGCAGATATTTTTCCGAGACCAAGTAATTGCTGGTCGATTTCGATTTCAAGAATCCCCCATCGATATGCACCAGATGACGAATACCTGGCTTCAATCAATGCCTCTATATACCTTTCCTGCTGTTGAAAATGCTGAGGGTTCAAAAACATCCCCTCCGACCAAACCACTTTATTATTCAATGACATATAAGGGTGCCAGTTAATTGTTATCCTTACTGAAATTCAGAACTAACTACTCAGTTTGCGGATTGTTCGAGTAACATCTGATTTCCGGAAATTCTTATAACCGCAGTATTTATAAACACGTTATTAGAAACCACCGGAATTATTAATTTATACTTTGAGTCCTTAAATTCAAGAAACTCTGCATACAGTGCAATATATTGTGTTTTCTTATCGAGTACGAACTTTTCAACCCTGTTTTCTCCCGGTTTTAAACGTTTTAAACGATGCACTTCACCAACCAGGTCGGCACCGATTGTTTTAATATCCTGTTCATATAGGTCGATAAAATCAGCCTTTTGCATCATTTTGGAATTTTTCAGTTCGTACATGCGCACAAACAATGGTGAGCCGATGCCGAGTTCGTCAGGATTACTGTCTGCATCCACGACAAATTCAATACTGACATCCGTATCAAGCCCGAGGTATCCCCCCACGACACTTTTATTGCCCGAAGCACAGGAGCATAGCCAAAGACTCATCAGTGAGATACCCAGCAGTTTCATTATTCTATACGATCTCATGTCTGATCCGGTTCTCCTGGAGGTGGATTTTTATTACTAGCTCTAGATTTTTTTGATATTGCCAATTTTTGCAATTGATCCTCATAGGCACGCACAAACCCGTCACCAAACAAATACTGGAACGATTTGTCGATATCACCAACGAGTTCTTCGTAATAACTGGCAAAAGCTTCCCAGTTTTTAGCTTTCTGGCTGCCGGGCAGAATTCCGCCACGGCTTTGTTTACTAAAGCGCTCCTCCAGTACAATTGGATCAAATCGCTCTATTACACCTTTGAAAGCTTCTCGAATTCCAGCCAGAATGGCCACCTGATGCTCTGCCACACTGTCAAAACCCTCGTTTACGGCATCCAGGGGTTGTTTGAAAGCATTGCCGGATTTCAAAAACATGTTTTCCAGTGCATCGTCGACATTCGCTGAAAATTTAAGTGGATTATTCTCGACAGGTTGAATAGTGGTAACATTCATACGAAACTCATTTTTAATCGAACTTCGTGAACTTAAAACCTGCATCAATCCACTGATCATCGCCCGCATAACCTCACCTGCTTTGCGACTGGTCTGTTCGATTTCAGCCCTCGATAAATTCCGATTGTGAAGACCAAGTGCACGGATGAATTCAACATCATAACTTTCAGCAGTACCATCGGAATCATGCATATTTTGCTGGCTTTTCAGCTTTTTAATCTGTGCCAGTAATTTCTGATTTACAATTTCAAGCGCTCGTTCTCTTGCGCCAGGCCCTTTACTTTCTGTTCTAGCTTCAGAAACCTGCTTATCTGGTTTGGCCTGCGACGAAGCCAGTAATTCTTCTGCTTCGACATCCCAGTCGTCAGGTATGACATTTGAGAGGCTATTTCCAGGACCTGGGCTGGATTTCGGCCAGTCCATCTGTTGATTGAGTGGATCTACCGTATCTGACTGGGTTGTGGAGGGGAAGGGATTATTTCCAGATTCCGGTATTTCATTATTGAATAACTGATCACTTCCACCTCGGGCCTTATCCAGAGCCGCCAGCGGGTCTGAATCCGAAGGCGCTGACGAAAAAAGTGGATCACTCACAGCTGCAAGACCAGCTTCGAATGGGCTATCTGCAAAATTATCGAGCGACCCTCCCAGATTCGGAGATAATTCATCTAATCCACTCGAAAAAGGATCACTGGCAAGTCCCAGGTTTTGTGATTGCGATTGCATGCTAATAGCAAACTCATAGTCCCCGATTATAAAGCGATCATCATTATGTACAGGTAATCTGCTGCCTTTACCCATTGGATCAACAGATCCATTATAGAAAGTACCATTAGTACTGCGATCAATAATATAGTATTGGCCATTTTCAAAGCATATTTCACAATGTAAAGAAGAAAGATAAAGCTCAGGGTCTTCCAGCACCCATGTATTTTCCTCCCCCCTCCCTATACTTCCACCAGATTCATCAAATGACATTGACGGTATCGAAGCGGCATTCGAGTCCGGAGCTTTTAGCAGGGTTATAAGTATTGACATCTAGTCCATGATCCTGATTTTATATATGACGATAATTACTGTTGCTTATACTCTATAATTTTAGAGCGACTTTCACACTCAACTATTGAATAAATAGTACCTGTACCCGTCATTGGTTCCAAGTCAATGTCGCAATTTCTCGGAAAAAAGCTCTGCCGACACAGAATTAGCCGGTAAAACAACGTTATCATTGATAAACCATGTTACTTTACATGTTGTCGTCAATACCTTATAAAAGAACCACTTTCTAACAGTCCTAAAGCTATAATGCCCAGGTTTAAATTATTCAAATAGTATCCGGGATGGAACAATAAAAAATGACTTCTGAAGAAATTATACCACTGGAACAATTGCTTGCACCGATAGCGGAAGATAACCCAGTAGGACGTGACATCAGAGATGACACTGGGCAGGATTCCATCTATCAGGCGATAAAAGATGCCCGTGTAGCTGCTCGTTCTGCCGAACGCAATAATATGTTCGACAATAACACTAGCGAAGCAGATTCTCACTGGCGCAGGATTCTGGACCTGGCTCCCGATATTTTACTTACTCACACAAAGGATCTGGAAGTCGCTTGCTGGTTTACCGAAGCATTAATTCGTCGGCACGGTTTCGAGGGCTTACGTGATGGCTTTAAACTGATAGAGGGGTTGATCGAATCATACTGGGACGAGCTTTATCCTTTACCTGATGAAGACGGTATCGAAACCCGCGTTGCTCCGTTAACTGGCTTAAATGGCGAGGGAGCGGAAGGTGTCCTGATCACACCGATTCGTAACGTGAATATAACTGAAGGCAGCGAGCCAGGACCTTTCAATTACTGGAAATACCAGCAGGTACTCGAAATCGAAAAAATTATCGATGACGAGACTAAAAACGAGAAAGCGTCCAAACTCGGTTTCAGCAAAGAGGACGTTGATCGTGCTGTGGCTGAATCAGCCGAGTCATTCTATATAGATATTAATGATGATCTTGGTGAAGCGATAGAAATATATCGACGGATAAGTAGCTTACTTGATAATCACTGTGGTGCCAATGAATCCCCACCGACCAGTAATATCATTAATATGTTGGAGGCCTGCCTTGGTACTATCAAACATATCGCTAAATACAAAATTCCAGCAAGCCAGGTTGATGTTGAAGAAAACCCTGAGGAGCCGGTCTCAGATGCATCACAGTTTGAGTCAGCTGAAGTCCGCACACGCGAAGACGCTTTTATGCAACTTCTGGAAATTTCCCGGTTTTTCAGAAAGACTGAACCACATTCCCCAATTTCCTACATGCTGGAACGCGTCGTTAAATGGGGCGACCTGCCTCTTGAGTCACTAATCAGAGAATTGATTCCAGATTCATCGGCAAGGGATTATTATGGGTCATTAACAGGCATTAGCACTGACGATGACTAACCCAGTACTAATTTAATATAATATATGAACTTTATTTACGGAGAGTAGAAACATGGCAGACAGTATTCACGACAAATTAAAACGCGTCAGAAAGCCACGCGTTCACATAACCTACGATGTTGATACAAACGGAGCTGTTCAGGAGAAAGAATTGCCATTCGTAATGGGGGTTATGGGTGACTATTCCGGTGATAATACTGAAAGTAAAAAACCCTTGAAAGACCGGAAGTTTTCGCAAGTCGATCGCGATAATTTCAATGAAGTTATGAATAATATTGAACCTCAAATCGATATCAAGGTTGATAACACACTTGAAAATGATGGTAGTGAAATGTCTGTCAACCTTGATTTTAAAAATTTGGAAGATTTTGAACCTCAAAATATTGTAGGCAAGGTCGAACCACTTAAAAAGTTAATGGAAACAAGAAATAAACTGCGTGATTTACTAACCAAGGCGGATCGTTCAGAAGATCTTGAAAATTTACTCGAAGAGGTTCTTAGCAGTACCGATTCTCTTGTAGCGCTACAGGGCGAACTCGGAACCGATGAAGACAAAGGTGATAAATAATGGCACAAGATGAACAACAGACTGAAGGCCAGCAAACCGAAACTCAGGAAGAAACTAGCTTTCTTGAACAGGCTATATCAGCAACCAAACAAACTTCTCGTGACGAAACCGAAGAATTATTAAAAACGCTCACACGAGAGGCAATGGATGGGACCGTAAAATGGGATAAAAACCTTACTGTCACTATAAACAATGCGATTAGCGAAATAGATAAACTGATGTCGACGCAGTTATCAGCGATAATGCAGCACGAAAAATTTCAGAAGCTGGAAGGTTCCTGGCGAGGCCTCAACCACCTTATCACAAACTCTGAAACCAGTTCCGAGCTAAAAATTCGAATGCTCAATATTAACAAAAAAGAATTAACCAGGGATCTTGAAAAAGCTGTAGAGTTTGATCAGAGTCAGATTTTCAAGAAAATTTATGAGAGCGAATTTGGTACGGCGGGGGGTGAGCCCTATTCCGCCTTAATCGGTGATTATGAGTTCTCCGCACATCCGGATGACCTGAATTTATTAACCAGCATGTCTAATGTTGCTGCTGCTGGGTTTTGCCCATTTATTTCTGCAGCCGACCCTAAAATGTTTGGTTTCGACAGTTTTACCGAGTTATCAAAGCCAAGAGACCTGGAAAAGATATTCGACTCCGCTGAGTACGCCAAATGGCGCAGTTTTCGGGACTCAGAAGACGCGCGGTTTGTCACCCTGGCGATGCCACGTGTGCTGGCCAGGCTACCCTATGGCGCAGCAACTCGCCCGGTAGAAGCATTTAATTATGAAGAAGCCAGTCTCGACAGTGAGGGTCGTCAGCTTGAAAGCGGTCATAGTGAATACTGCTGGATGAATGCAGCTTATGCGATGGGTACAACATTAACACAATCTTACGCAGAGTATGGTTGGTGCACTAGTATTCGCGGTGCCGAAGGAGGTGGTAAAGTTGAGGGCTTACCCAGCCATACCTTTATCAGTGACGACGGCGATATAGACCAGAAGTGCCCTACTGAAATAGGTATAACTGACAGACGTGAAGCTGAACTAAGCAAACTCGGTTTTTTGCCTCTGTGTCATTATAAAAATACAGATTACGCTGTATTCTTTGGTGCCCAGACAACACAGAAACCGAAAAAATTCGACGACCCGGCTGCTACTGCTAATTGTGAAATCTCTGCTCGATTACCATATATCATGGCCACTTCACGCATTGCTCATTTTCTCAAGGTAATGGCAAGAGATAAAATAGGCTCCTTTATGGAAGCAGACGATGCTGAGGAATGGTTGAACCGCTGGATTTCTAATTATGTTAATGCCAGCCCAGGCGCGAGTGCAGAAATGAAGGCTCGCTTCCCGTTGGCGGAAGCCAGTATTGAAGTCAAGGAAGTTCCAGGACAACCGGGTGTTTTCAGTGCTATCGCTTATATGCGACCATGGCTGCAGATGGAAGAACTCAGTGCGTCTATGCGTATGGTTGCTACAATTCCGAAAGCAGGATAAGCAATCAAAACAGCACGATGGCTGTCTGTTAACAGGCAGCCACCGTCTGAAACTAGAAAACCCAGGGGCTACATTTAAATTGATTTCGACAGTATTTGTCCAAGATCAGCCTAATTAACCAGCAGCCCAACCAGCTTCGATACCTGATGTGCAAATTCGCTTTCCAGCGGAAACGACAACATCCCCATTACAGAATAACCAAGTAGCCAGGGCATGAGATAAAAGCGGACCATAAAGAAGAACCAGGCTACATAAATTGGTATCAAAGCGCGCACCAGAAAGCTTGGCGTGATTGGTGCAAAAACTTTAAGAATGGGGTTAGTCGAGCTGACAAAAAAACGCATAAAGAAAAAGGAACTATCTTCTGGAAGAAATATCCCCATAGCAAAACGCCCTACAAGCGTCCACATCACAACGCCCATCAAATAATCAAAAATAATCACCCAGACAGGAAAACCTTCAATCACTTCTAAAGACCTCAATGGTGTCCAAAAAAAAGCCGAGGCAGAGGCCTCGGCTCCAAAGCTTATAACATTTGTAGCTCTAGTGTGAAGAACTCAGTACGGTATCTCCCGAAGGTATACGGATCTCGTCTACCATAGCCTGAGTTTCAGCATCAGGTTCCGGAGTCATTAGAGAAACCATAACCATCAGTCCCAGGCTTACCGGCATGCCAATGATGCCAAATCTGAGATGATCAATACCGATCCATGGATCCATACCACCCCAGCGGATCATGTAGAGATACCAGGTACCAGCAATAAAACCACCGGCCATACCAGCAATCGCACCCTGACGATTTGCCCGCTTCCACCATATTCCCAGCACGATTGGGAAGAACAGACCGGAACAGGCGAAATCGAATGCCCAGGCTACTGCACCGAGTATGCTGGTTAGTTTCAGACTTGCGACAAATGCACCAGCAGCACCGATACCGAGTAACAATACCCGTGCAACAAGCAATCGCTTTTTGGTTTCCGCTTCTGGATCGATAATCTTGTAGTAAAGATCGTGTGACAGAGCATTTGCAATCGCAAGTAGAAGACCATCAGCTGTCGACATCGCTGCCGCCATACCACCGGCTGCAACCAAACCCGAGATGACGTAAGGCAGTCCCGCTATTTCGGGCGTTGCCAGTACCACGATATCGCCGCGCATAAAGAACTCATTGAGTCCCAGTATACCGTCATTATTGGCATCAATAATCTGAGCAAAGCCTACATTACTCCATTTCTGTATCCAGTCCAGCGCCTGCACATCGGCAATTGACTTGCCGATAATACCCGTTGCCAGCTCGGGATCAAGAATCTGTAACTTGGTGAAAGTTGCCAGTGCCGGTGCAGTAAAATACAGGAAGAAGATGAACATTAATGACCAGGCTACTGACTGGCGTGCTGCTTTAACCGAAGGCGTTGTAAAGTAGCGCATCAGGATATGTGGCAATGATGCAGTACCAGCCATCATACACAATACCAGAGTAACAAACTTCCAGCTTGCCATGGCACCCTCACCTGCTGCTGCAAATGGAACTGTCAATGCTTTCAGGCCACCTTTGGCACCGGCGATAGCGTCAAGCGTACCGAGGCCATGCAGTGATTCCAGTTCTGTAATGCGTTGAACCGCATCACCATAAACAAACTGTGGGATAAGGCCAAAACCCTGCTTGTTCGACATCCAGAACACCGGTACCAGATAAGCAATGATCAGCACAATGTATTGCGCAACCTGTGTCCAGGTTACCGCACGCATACCACCGAGCATAGAGCAGAGCAGAATACCGAGTAGTCCAAACCAGACGCCGACTTCAAACGGGATCTGCAGGGCACGTGATGCAATAGTACCCGTTGCGTTGATCTGTGCTGTTACATAAGTAAAAGACGCAACGGCAAGTACTACAACGCCGAGGAAGCGTGGAAGATTGCCACCGTAGCGCGTACCGATGAAGTCGGGCACTGTGTAACAGCCAAACTTTCGCAGGTACGGCGCCATTAGCGATGCTACCAGGATGTAACCCCCGGTCCAGCCAACAACAAATGCCAGATAGCCGTGACCACCGAAGTAGATGCCACCCGCCATTGCGACGAATGAAGCACCGGACATCCAGTCCGCGGCAGTTGCCATACCGTTAAATACGGCAGGTACCTGACGACCTGCGACGTAATAGGCATCGACCGCCATGGTACGAGACAACCATCCTATGCCGGCATAAATAACAATGGTAAACGCGACGAACAGGATACCGATCGTGTCTGCGCCAACCCCCATAGCTTCGAGAATTGCCATCAACAGCACAAATACCAGAAAACCACCGGTATACATGCCGTATATCTTTGGCAGGTTATCAATAAAATCGCCTTTAATCATTGCTTAGCCCTCCTCGGCAAAACCGCAATCACGGTCGATTTTGTCCTGAGATTTAACAAACCAGAACAATGTCAGTACGAAAACGATTTCAGAGCCCTGAGCAGCCATATAAAAACCTAGCGGCCAGCCAAAGAAGGTAACAGCGTTTAATGATCCGGCGAACCAGTGGACAACAAACGAAAAGACAAACCAGATTGAGAGTGTGATGATCATTAGCGACTTAGTTCTTTGCCAATGTTCACCTCTCCTTGAAGATTCAGAATTACTCATACATCCCCCTAATTGAAAGTAATAAAAACAAACATTTTGGTTGTGCGTAAGACTTATGTATCTTTATTATGTCGCAAAGGTAATATCGCACAGATATCTGTAAAAATACTAGTGTTTCACTTCACAAATCTGGCTGAATGTAGTTGAAATTAGTTTATTTTTACTGTAAGGGGTTTTTGATGTTACTTATAGTAACAAACTGACGGATTTGTAAGATGACAGTACTACAAACAGCAAAACAGCTATTCATCCCTGTTCTCAGCATACGCAGCTGGAAGATGCTGGGAAAATATATAGGTTTGGGCAAGAATACCAAAAATGCACCGATTTCAGATACCGAAGGCCTGGCTGAATATATCAATAGTCGTGCAAGCCACGTATCGCAAACCAGCCTCTATGGATACCTGAAAACCCGCGCAGGTACCAGATTTCCCGAGTTGTTTGAAAACCCGGATATATTGCGATCAATTAATATTGCCAAATGGCATATCTGGATTGCCTGTGTATCCGATCTGGCAATATTTATAGGTCAATTGGCCAGGCAGTCGGAATATACTTCCGACGATATCATCCGAGTTATGTCCGATACCTTTGATCAGATTATTGACACAATTGGTATTCCTGACGAAGCAGGTGACAATTTTAATTCTGACATCGATAAAGCCAGGCAACGTATAGCAAATTTTGACCTTTCAGACTCCGCTACTGATGACGACATTTTCAATCAAAGCCCTGAAGCACTCCTGTACTGGTCACCAATAGCCGATGAACTCAAGCAACGTGACGAAACCATCGTCCGTAATTCGATTCGTTTCCGCTGGATTGATATACGTCGAAGCTGCCGAAACCTCATTAAGCTTGAGCCCTTGTTTTCGTCCAGCCCTGGACCAAGTTAAATAGCTTCGTCTCTCAAAGGTAATTTCAGCACTATGTTGATGCTAGACGCAAAAGCAATCCATAACAGCCTTGGCTTCCCTGCTCTAGTCGAAGAACTGGAGGAAATGCATCTCCAGGCTGAATGTCTAGCCGATGAATTACTGATGGAGTCGATTGATCAGTCACAAAATGTTAATCATTTTTTTATTCGTACCGGCTGGCAACCTGAGGAAGCTGTTGGCGCCAAGGTAATAACTATTTTTCCTCGTAACAATCAGCAGAAAATATGGCCATCTATACAGGCGGTATACATTTTATTTGAAGGAATAAATGGTACACCCATAGCCTGTCTCGATGGCACCGCCCTGACCTACCTCAAAACTGCCGCGGACTCTGCGCTCGGTGGCAAATTACTGGCCAGGAAAAACATGAAAACCATGCTGATGATTGGTGCGGGAGAAATGGCTATCCACCTGATTTCGGCTCATTGCCAGATTCAGCCATCTATCAAAAAGGTTTATATCTGGAATCGCACGCAGGAAAAAGCCCAGGCCCTTTGTCAGGGGGAACTAAAACATCGATTCCCTGAGATAAGATTTGAATCTGTGGAATCTATCGAAGAAAATGTCTTTCAGGCGGATTTGATTTGCTCTGCTACAGCCTCAACGAGGCCAGTTATCCCGGGGAGACTTCTAAAAGAAGGTAGCCACCTCGATTTAATCGGTGCCTACACACCCGAAATGCGTGAAGCCGATGACGAGTGTTTTCGTCGATCGAGTATATTTGTTGATTCACGCACAACAACAATTCATCATGTCGGCGAACTAATGGTTCCACTCGCAAATCAAATTATCAGCGAAGCAGATATCAGGGCCGAATTAACAGATCTGTGCAGGAGAGAACATCCCGGACGCCGGGCTGATAACGAAATTACGCTGTTTAAAAATGGGGGTGGCGGGCATCTGGATTTAATGGTCGCCAGAATAATTCACAGGCATTGTAGTCAGAAATGAGTCAGTCAGACATTACACTTGAAGGCATAAAAGACGCGCATAATCGAATTCGGAATAGCATTTACCCGTTACGAATTACAGAGTCCTCGAGTTTGAGTCATCTACTTGGCCAGCAAGTTTTGCTCGCACATGAGTACCTGCAAATTACCGGTGCCTTCAAACTCCGCGGTGCCTTAAATGCAGTTTTACAGCTTGACGAGAGTGATAAACGGGTTGGTGTAACTGCGGTTTCTACCGGTAACCATGGTAGGGCCTTAGCCTATGCCGCGAAGAGTTCGAACGTCCC
>JAAEOZ010000166.1 GCA_024222685.1 Gammaproteobacteria bacterium
GAAATGCTCGGCAAATATGGAGGGGCCAAAACGGTGTTAATAACCCATGGGGCAAGCCCAGAAGAAGTATTGTTGGTATAAGAACAATAGCCGATATTAGAGAACGAATACCGATCAATTGCCACACTGAGAAAGGGCCGAGCATTGTCTTCATCATGGCATCTTGCATTACGAAAAAAACCATTCCCACCACCATGCATATAATGCCTTGCAGTGAGCCTGATTCAATCTTTAATAATGGGGCGTTAATTGCTGATATTGCGCTCATACATATCCGATCAGGTAAATATCTGATGGCTATTCTAGTAGCTCAAGACGATTTAAGAAGCAAATTTTTCTGCAGGGTTTAATCGATAAACCCGATAGCTGATAGTTTCAAAACCAACAAAGATGATGTGACAGGAAAGGCTTTGCCGGCTCACGCAACGCCCCAGAAACTGCAAATGTCCCTAACATCTAAGTATTTAACTGCCATACTGCGCACAGCAGTTAAGAGTCTGTCGTAACCATTCCATCATTTGTCGAGTTGGAACTCGAGTTTAGAACTATTTATTTTCGATTGCTGTTAGTTTCGAGTAGATATCATTTCTTTTCCCTGCAGAGAAAACCCAACGGGGTTCCTACGGTTTACCGACTTTTTGCTTTCCCTACTTAGAAAAGCGACTATTTGGGGAAAATTGGATATGGTTGCGAAAATTATTGTTAATTTTCAATCAAATGTCCGGTTCCCTGGAGAGTTGACGCTAAATATGTTGAGACAAATCTAATTGTTTTAACAATCAAGTGGAGGAAGCAATGGACAGTTCATCTCAACACGTAGGGAAAAAACTAATTTTAGCCCTTGGTGCATGGGGTCTTATCACCATGTTAACTGCCTGTGCCGTTTTTACTGGTGAGGCCGATAAATCGGAAATTTATTTCATACGCCACGCTGAAATTGACAAAAGCACGCCCGACAAACCACTAAATAAGCAAGGCAAGCGGCGTGCTCAGGCACTAATAAGTCATTTTGAGGATCAGAATATTTCTCAGATCTATGCCACTCATACGGATCGTACTTTTGACACTGTAGCACCTCTGGCAAAGGCTCGGGGTATTGCAATACAACAAGTTCCAGGACAGGGGCAAACTATTGGCGGTAAGACCGTTACCAATCTTAGTAGTGGAAAAATTGCGGTCAAACCAATGATTCATTCACTCAAGCAGGTACAGCAAGGCAGTACGACCATTGTTTCTGCGAACAGTGGGAACATATTCGCGATCATGTCAGGTATGGGGGTTCCTGTTAAAGGTGAAGCAGCCTGCACCGACTCCATTGAATGTTTACCCTGCAAGACTAAGAAGTGCTTCCCTGGTAAAGAGTTTGATAATATCTGGACGGTTACAATCAGCAGTGATGGAAAGCTAAGATTGCAAAATTCAAAGTATGGAATCTAGCCCAGCAATAGGAGCAGCCTTTGCAGTAGCCCCGGGGCTGTGCCTGGTAATTTCCTAAGTACTTAGTGGGTCATTCTCATCACGGAGGTAATTACTGATATAGGTCAATATCCTGCCGAGTGTAAAAGGCAATATGAATGCGTAGTATTCTTTGACCGCAATCTGGCAACAGGGATGACAGACCGCAAATCAATCACGATTTTATTGCATCAGTGGGGCAATGGTGACGGCGATGCCCTTGGTAAACTCAGCCCCCTTGTTTATCAGGAGCTCCACCGTATCGCTAATAATTTTATGCGTAGAGAAAGGAAGCCCCACACATTGCAACCTACGGCACTTGTTAACGAGGCTTTTCTAAAATTATTCGGCAACGAAATTAGCTGGAGTGACAGGAAACATTTCTACGCTGTCGCAGCACAACAAATGCGCCGCATCCTGATCGATTACACACGTGCCAGAAAATGTAAGAAAAGGGGTGCCGATTACTTAAAAATCACATTTGATGAGAACGATCTCGCAGTAGAGCCAGGCCTTGATATTCTCGAGATAGACGATGTACTAGGGAAATTACACAATCTGGATCCACGAAAACATGACATGTTGGAACTCTATTATTTCGGTGGTTTTAACATAGAGGAAATTGCGAGATGCTACGAACTTTCGACCAAGACCGTCCAGCGCGAGCTGAGAATGGCTGAGGCCTGGTTACACACTACCCTCGATCCTGATGAAGATAACATCAGCACAGTGGAAGCAACTCAATAGCCTGTTTCAATCCAGCGCTGATCTCGATATAGAAGATCGGGAAACCTACCTTGATGCCAATTGCCCAGATCCTGAGCTGCGCAAACAGGTGAATCAACTATTACGCCATGATACAGACAACAGAAACACCCTGAAGAATAAAATATCCAGTCAAGCGGTGAATTTGTTATCCACGGTTAAAATTGGAGAAACCTTAGGTGCCTACACCATCGATTCTGAGCTAGGTGAGGGTGGAATGGGCACTGTTTATCTTGCCTCACGCAGTGATGACAGCTTCGACAAGCGGGTGGCGATCAAAATCCTGCACAACAAACTCGCAACTGAAACCGAAAAAGAAAGGTTTCGTTCCGAACGCCAGATCCTGGCTTATATGGAGCATGCCAACATAGCACGCCTGCTGGACGGTGGAGCCTGTGGTGATGGGTCACCTTATCTAGTGATGGAATACGTAGAGGGAGATTCGATTGATGAGTACTGTCAACGCGAGCAACTGTCGGTCAAAAAACGCCTAAATCTGATTATCCAGGTCGGCGCCGCAATTCAATTTGCTCACCGCAACCAGATTATTCACTGCGACATCAAACCCAGCAATATTATAGTTAATCGGGATGGCGTTCCGAAACTTGTCGATTTTGGCATTTCCCAACTGCTGAACCTTCAGGAGTCGAACAGTGATGCAGATCGCGGCCCGATGACTCCAATCTATGCCAGCCCTGAGCAACTCGAAGGGAAGGAACTGGATGAACGAAGCGATGTTTATGGGCTTGGTATTGTAATACAAGAGATCCTGACTGGAGAGCGCCCCGCTAATGATATAACTAGTGAAAGTGTGTTTCTTGATAATCACCCTGTAAAACTTGATCGAGATTTATGGGCGATCCTGGGACGTGCATTGAAAAAGGACAAGATAAAGCGTTATCAGTCGATGGGTGAATTTGTCGATGACCTCAATAACTATCTCAAGAAAAGACCTGTTTATGCGCGCAAACAGACCTTAGCTTATCAGTTATATAAGCTTGGCCAGCGAAATCTAGTCTCTTTATCGGCGGCACTGCTGTTTATAGTTTTAAGTTTACCTTTTTTATATTTTAATAATTCCGTATATCAATTATCCGATCATGAAATTGAAGAGATCATTAAGCGACACACCTCTTCAGCGAGTGAAAACAAGGTGTTCAAAATAGCGGTGATCCCATTTATTTCCAAAAGACAGGAGGGGGTGGCGCGGCAACTGACAGAGGGCCTGACTCTCGATCTCTCCAGGTTAAATCAATTTCACGTTATAGATGAAGATACGACGAGTCAGATGAACCCGTCTGACATTGATTATACTAGGTTAGAAAATGATCTCGATATAGATTATTTCATCAAAGGGATTATCAGGTTCGACAGAAGCACTATATATGCCGACATAAGTTTATTTGACGTACTTGAACATTCACAAATCTGGCAAACCACCTTCAGTCGACCCCTGGTCGAATTGAACAGCCTGCAAGAAAAGCTCAGTACCAAGATTGTCGAGTCATTCAATTTAACTCTTACGCAGAAAGAGAAAAAACTTCTTGGCAGCCGATATACAGCGAGTCGTGCTGCGTACAGTTACTTTTCCCAAGGACTATACCAGTACGGGCAGCGAATTCCCGAGGCGAACCTCATAGCACGAGAGAATATCGAAAAAGCAATTGAAATAGATCCGGAATTTGCCCGCGCTTATGCCGTGTTAGCCAATACCTATCGTATTGATTTTATGAATCGTTGGAGTGATAACCCTGAAGAGTCGTTACGGTTGGCAAAACGATTTATTGAAAGGGCTTTATCGCTTGACCCCGATTTAGCCCAGGCACATTTCGTCAGTGGGCTGATTTATCGGGACCAAAAATCATACAGTGAGGCCATGGCGAGTGCTGCCAGTGCAATTGCGCTAAGCCCCAGCTACGCTGACTCTTTTATATTGCTTGCTTCGGTTATGTGTTACGCGGACATGTCAGGCAATAGCGTGGAGCTGATCAAAAAGGCTATTCGGCTGAACCCGGATCATCCAGTAAACTATAAGTTTCACCTTGGGCAATGCCAATACGTATCTGGACAGGTCGATCAGGCAGTCGATACCTTTGAAGAAGCTATTGAGCGCAATCCATCCGCCCAGCGAACAAACATCTGGCTCGCAGCCAGTTATGCCAAGACTGGTAGAATTGACGATGCCGAATGGATTGTTGACGAACTATTGACCAGGAATCCCGCATTGACTGTGGATTATATCAAGAAGGTAATGCCCTTTATCCACGCAGATGACGTTCGAGATTTTGCTAATCATTTGCTTCTGGCAGGTCTTCCCGAATAACATCCGGATAATCAAAGTTTGATTATTAACGACGGCTTTGGGCGCTCACTCGCCATTAATCTAATGTCATTCAAGTCACCCATTAGGCAAAAAGCCAATCGAAAGCACAAAAATATTCTCCCGTTATGCCGGGCTGATATCCACATCGTAATAAGGGGACGTTACCCGAAGCGAGCCATGAAAGGCAGAAAACCTGCCATAGATATCCCGGAGATCAAACGACTTCGGGGCAGGATATCGATTGATCGGGTTATTTTCGCCACGGCGGCCCACTTCAGAGTATCGTAGGCGTAAATAAAGCGTCCGACGCGAGGAAGAGGCGTCAAATCACCGGCCTGGTCGGTAGCGATGTATTTGTGTCAGGAAGTTGCGACAAAGACATTAACAGAGATCGCCGCGCGATTTGGGTTATCCAGCTATGCCAGTGCAGGAAGCGCTATTCGAAATGCCAGGCAAAAGCGGAAGGAAGATAGTAAGCTGGATGAGAGTTTAAACCTAGAATCCTCAGTAGGCGCGAAAAAGATGTGCAAGATATTGAAGTGCTTAGGGAATTTGAAAAATGCGTAGTCACCTTGTTGGTGATGAGCTTTTTTTCAAATTTTCTAGGTGCTTCAAGA
>JAAEOZ010000167.1 GCA_024222685.1 Gammaproteobacteria bacterium
AGCAAACTGACTTTTCATTAATCCCCTGGGATGACTGTAATCGACATCTTCAGGGTTAGCCTGAAGTCTTAATTTTGCTGTTTTTAATAATCGTGTAATTTTATTGTTATGTCGGTGCGTGGTTTCCCTGTCGACCAGTAAACTCAAGCGTTCTTCAAAACACAGTTCATCATGAGTCGCTGGCTGGGTTTGTTGCTGCTCTAAAGCATCGGCCATGCCGATCAGTTTGAGGGTTCTTAGTTGCTGTAATGTCTGTTGGTTTTGCATGGTAGTTTTCCTGATTAAATGAATTAGTGGTAGTACTGGTTGCCACGGATATTCTCGTGATCATCCAGAGCAAGTTCGGTTTGCCTTTCTGTTTCACGGGTCGACTTTGAGGGGATTCTGTCCAGACCTTTTTTCAATATAGATTCCACACTGGTACGTGTGGGTGAGTTTATATCGAGGGCGCGATGGCAGGCTCTTTCCAGCCGTTGCCGATCATATTTTTTAGCCAGACTCAGTAAGG
>JAAEOZ010000168.1 GCA_024222685.1 Gammaproteobacteria bacterium
CGTATGGGTGATGCACGGTTTGGCTTTACCGTAGACGAAGTCATCGGTCAGCACCAGACCGTTATCAAAAGCCTCGGAAAACTCTACGAAGGCGTGAGTGGTTTATCGGGTGCAACAATTTTAGGCGATGGAACGGTGGCATTGATTCTGGATGCGCCCAAGCTGGTACAAACTGTGATGCCCGAAGGGGCGTTGGTTCATTAAAAAAGTAGGTCAACACAAAATAGAGAACAGATATGAATTGGTTAAATAATTTAAGTGTAAAAGTGAAGTTACTGATTGTGCTTCTGGCGCCGCTACTGGGTCTGCTGTATTTCGCCCAGATAGAAATCCGTGATAATTTGAAGTTGAGTGATGACCTCAATGAATTGTCCAAAACGGTTACCCTGGTCACCACCGTTAGCCCGCTGGTGCACGAATTGCAAAAAGAGAGGGGTGCTTCATCCGTTTTTATGGGTAGTGGGGGCAAAAAATTTGCCTCTGAGCTAGCGACCCAGCGTGGTGAAACCGATATCAGACTGACGGCCTATAAAACATTGCTGTCCAGGCTGGAAGGAAACTCGTTTGACGCATCGTTGCAGGCTCGATTAAGCACCGGGCGACAGTTACTCGATCAACTCCAGACGATGCGACAGAGCATTACCAGTATGTCGATAGCGTCAAAATTGGCAATTGGCTACTACACAGAGACGAATGGGGCGCTATTGGCAATTGTGGAACAGCTACCCAAGTTGAGCAAGATCGGGGCGATCAGTGTCCAGGGAGCCGCCTATGGAAATTTTTTGCAGGCCAAGGAACGTGCCGGTATAGAGCGTGCGATCATGTCGGCTGCCTTTTCAGCGGATGACTTTAGCGAAGGGGCGTTTGCAAAATTTTCCAGCCTGATATCGCAACAGGGCGCCTATTTGGCATCCTTCAGAGCATTGGCCACCCTCGAGATGTCAGAGTTTTTTGAAAACGTAATGGATGATTCCAGCGTACAGGAAGTAGAGCGTATGCGTACAGTCGCCCTCAATGCAAATCGGCGAACCGTAGTTGTCAATCAACTACATGGTTACATGGGCTACGGCGGTATGATTCACCGCTTCAAGAACTATGTCCTGCGTGGACGCGAAAAAGACTTCAACAAAATAATCGACAACCATCAGAATATAAATCGATTGCTGGATCAAATTGTTGGAATGCAAGGAATTACAGATGCGGCAAAACAGGATGTCGCGATAATTAGAAAAACTGCTGGAGACTACAAAAAAAGCGCCGAGACTGTCATGCAAATGCACAAGGACAATCAGGCTACTAATACAATCGATGCTACGGTGAAGATCAGTGACGGACCTGCGCTCAATGCAATAGCAGTCCTGGCTAAAGGCAGCTTCGGCATTGAGCCCAGTTACTGGTTTGATACCATCACTAAGAAAATTAACCTGCTAAAGGCAAGTGAAGATTTCATATCAGAGTCTTTGACAAAAACAACCTCGGAAATGCATGCGGGGGCTGAAAACGCACTTTATACCTCGATAGTCGTTGCCGGAGTAATTGCTATATTTGCCATCGGACTTGCTGCCTGGCTGGTGAGTCGCGCCATTGTTCAGCCGCTGGCTCGAGCTGTGGATGTGGGTCAAAAGGTTGCCTCGGGTGATCTGAATGTCAAGATCGGAAATACTACAGGTGATGAAACCGGGCAGGTCATGCGGGCATTAAAGGCCATGGTCGGGAAACTCGGTGGAGTGGTATCGCAGGTGCAAAGAGCGACTTCCAACGTCGCCAGTGGCAGTGAAGAAATCAATGCAGCAGGTCAACAGTTATCGCAGGGGGCGAGCGAGCAAGCTGCTTCGCTGGAAGAGATATCCTCGGCGATGGAGCAGATGGCGTCGAATATACGCCAAAGTGCCGACAATGCGGGCCAGACCGAGCAGATAGCGAAGAAAGCCGCAGTTGATGCTCAGGAAGGCGGCGAGGCTGTCACTCAGGCAGTCACGGCAATGAAGGAAATAGCCAACAAGATCTCCATCATCGAAGAAATTTCGCGCCAGACTAACTTACTCGCACTAAACGCAGCCATCGAGGCAGCGCGAGCCGGAGAGCATGGCAAAGGTTTTGCGGTGGTTGCCTCGGAAGTACGCAAGCTCGCCGAACGCAGCCAGATGGCCGCCGGTGAAATCGGTGAGAGTTCGAGTGCGACGGTCGAAGTCGCCGAGAAAGCGGGACAAATGCTTGGGCAACTGGTACCCGATATTCAGAAGACCGCCGAACTGGTGCAGGAAATCAGCACCTCGGCGCGTGAACAGGATACTGGCGCGGAGGAAATCAATCGCGGACTACAGCAGCTCGATCAGGTAGTGCAGCAATCGGCCGCAGCATCGGAAGAACTGGCTGCAACCTCGGAACAGTTAACTTCGCAGGTCAGTCAGTTACGACAGTCCATGAACTTTTTTAAACTGGATGAGGCAAAGCAGGTTAACAGCCAGAATATAGCGCCCGTACAGACTCCGCATCCTGGCAAGGTTTCCAGCATTGCTAAAGAACCAGCAAAAGCCAAAAAAACCCAACCGCAGGATGAAGCTGGATTTGATCTTGATATGGGAGAAGTGAAGTCAACAGGCAGTGGGTTTGAACCCTATTGATATTGGTTTCATAGGAAGGAAAAATGAAAATTATTGAAATGTCATTAAAAGCAAAGCTCGGTATTGCTTTTCTAGCGGTCGGAATACTACCCGCGGCAGTAATTGGTTTTTTATCGTTGAAAGAAGCCAGCGAAACAATCGAGCGTCAGGCGTTCAACCAGCTGGAAAGTGTGCGCAGTATTAAAAAAGCCCAGATCGAGCGATTTTTTGCCGAGCGTAAGGGTGACGCAGGTGTTTTGGTTGATACTATCAGTACCCTGCGCCGGGAGAGCATGAAAAAACTCTCGGCGGTGCGCGAGACCAAACGCTCGGCAGTCGTCCGTTATCTCCGGACAATCAGGGACCAGGCCGCTACATTTTCTGAGAATCACATGGTAGTAGACGCCATGCGCGAGTTCACTGGGCATTTTGAGAATTTCCGCAGGCAGAACTTTCTCAACTCCACAGAAGTCGAGAGAATGCGTAGTGAATTATCAACCTATTACAGGGATGAATTTACCGAGGAATATAAAGCCAGGAATTTTGGTGTAGCCCCACCGGTCGCTGAGATGTTCGATAGCCTCGACGCCGATACTATCGCGTTACAATACCACTATATTCGTGCCAATAGTCACCCACTTGGTTCCAAGCACTTGCTTGATGATTCCCAGGATGGATCGCAATATAGCCATCTGCATCGCCAGGTACACCCGGTTATTCGTAGTTATCTGGAGAAATTTGGTTATTACGATATATTCCTGGCCGATATAGACAGTGGTGATATTGTTTATTCGGTTTTCAAGGAACTTGATTTTGGCACTTCATTGACTACCGGGCCATACGCAGAAAATAATTTCGGTGAAGCTTTCCAGAAAGCTGCGGTGGCAGACAAAGGGGAGGTTATATTTGTTGATTATGCACAATATGGGCCCTCCTATCAGGCACCCGCCGGGTTTGTCGCATCACCCGTTTTCGATGGTGATCGGCGTATTGGTGTTGCGCTATTTCAGTTCCC
>JAAEOZ010000169.1 GCA_024222685.1 Gammaproteobacteria bacterium
GAATAAACCCAAAGCATATGGTTGATAACCAGGCTTAAACATTACCCTGATTGACTGGACTTATTGCAACCAGTTGGCAATAACAGTCTTAGGTATGAAATTGAAAATACACTATCGAAATCTCAAGCTGTATCTTTGTTTGATGCAATGAGTCCAAAATTGACGATGGGAAGTATGCTCAATAGGTATAAAATAAAGAGAATTGCCTAACAAATAATCCTGAAAACTCAGGTCAAATTACAGTTTTTGCCAATACAAATCTACCTGGCATTCTTTAAATGTGATCAGTCCAGAGATTCTAGACCGCCAGTTTCGGAAATATCAAACCTATTCAAGCCGCAGTCAGTATTTCAATCACCTTAAACGACCCAACAGCAAGTACCATAATAATAACGAGAAATACCAGAGAGCGATGTTTCAGGGTCTTTCCGCGTGCTGCTTCGATTCGAGTCAGCAACCAGTCAGAAAAAACGTAAAGTAGAACAGCGGTGATGGTGAAGTAGAGAATTTGCATGTTTATATCGTCGGTGTGTAAATATGAAACCCCAGGATATAAATAATTACACCCGAGACCGATACGTAAAACCATAACGGTAAAGTCAAGCGGGCAATCTTTGGATGACGAATTAAATTGCCTCTTATGGCGAATATTACCGTTGTTAACACTAACGGTACTATGACCGCAGCGAGAATAACATGTGATGCGAGCAGGGTAAAATACACCGGACGGATCACTCCCTGACCAACGAATGGCATATAACCTACCTGTGAGTGGTAGTACAGGTAAGACAGCATGAACACGGATGAAATAACGAGTGCCATAATCATACAAAGACGATGTGCCTCCCGTCTGCTAGCACGTATAAATCGATATCCAGCACCCAGGAAGATTGCAGCTGTAGTGTTGAGCATCGCCTGAAAATGCGGGAGATAAGGAACAACTTCGTCTAGGGTCATGCGTTTAATGGCTGGTGCCTGCTGAAAGTGTAATTTTATTGTACACGTTATATTTGCCAGAGGGTTTGTTCATCGGCAATCGTTTGACCTCGGTCAGAGTATTTGCATCATAGACAATAATGGCTCCTTTTGTATCCCAGACACTGAGCAATGCATATTTTCCGTCACGCGTGAATTCAACATGAGCGGCGGTTTTTCCGGGTGCAGGGCGTAAGGTCTTTACGATCTCCAGGGTTTGTTTATCGATAACATGAACGGCATCCTTATGCTGTCCAAAAAACACGTCAACCCATGCGTAACGTGTGTTTTCGTGACTACGCATGAAAAATCCCGGACCAAGGGTTTCGATATGTTTGATCGTTTCCCAGGTTTCCATATCGATGACGCTGACATTGCCTTCACGAAGGTTTGGTGTTGCCAGCACAGTACGCCCCTGATATTGCCATGTAATGCCGGAACCCAGATGTGGCATACCGGGTAAGTCAAGATCGGGTTCGATGACTCTACCGACATCAAGGTCGAGTACCTGTCCCTTACCGCTACGTGAAGCACCAATGATTGAACTATATTCCTGATCGAAAAAGAAATCATCGAGATAATCCGATGCCGAAATTCGACGCACCGGAAACGGTTCTGACACTGCTTTCTCACCCGATTCCGGATTATAGTCGTGTATCCAGCCTGCGAATCCTGCTGGTGGGTCGTCTGCGTAAGATATCTCCCAGACTTCCGGGATGTCCTTTAGCGCGGCGATGAAACTTTCGCGTGGTGCTGCGGTGTAAACCGCACTAATACGCGAACTGTTGCCGCTACTATCATTGACATTGAAATATTTTATTGGCTTCAGGTTTCTGGCATCGAGTAATACCAGCGAGTGCGGCAGATAATTGGCAACCATGACATAGCGACCATCAGCCGATACCGCAAGGTTACGGGTATTGATGCCGGCACGAATTTCTGCAACAAGTGTTAGATTATATATATCGTATTTACTAATCCATCCATCACGCGATGCGAAATAAACAAAACGCCCATTGCTGGAATACTTGGGTCCACCGTGTAGTGCAAACCGTGATTTAAAGCGGTGGATGGGCTCGAACCTGTCACCGTCTAACAGGGTTACGTGGTGATCGCCAAGTTCGACCACAAGGAACAGATTGAGCAAATCGTTTACCCTGAAAACTGGTTGATCGGACAAATCTGATTCGTCATTGTGTTTGATGTGGCTAGCGTTTATTTGCTTCAGATCCCAGACGATGGTTTGTTTAGATGGGGTGTAGATATATTCAACTAAAGCCTGTATATCTTCTTTATTTAACTTGTTTGAAAAGGCAGGCATTTGTGTCGCAATACGGCCATTGCCGATAACATCAAGAGCCGCTTTCTTGCGCAAACGTTTTAAATTACCCGGCAGCAGCGCAGGGCCCATGCCACCGAGCCGGTGTTCGTTATGGCAGCTCGCGCAGTTTTTTTGATAAACGCTTTTTACATCGTCGGCAAAAGCAATGTTAAAGAGCAAAAGCAGACAAACAGGAAAAAAAGCTTTTGGCATAGAATTGTCTATTCAGTGACGATAACGCTGCCTAGCATTTCAGGATGCGGGCCACAGCGATAGGGGAAATTGCCGGATGTGTCGAATGTGCGTTCATAGCTGTCGTCAGGGAACAGATAATCCTCGGGCTCATCTTCGCCCAAAGCCTGGAACCAGACACTATGGTACTGACGCTTTTCCTGATTTTCCCAACGTACCGTCTGGCCTTCTATGATTATGACCTGTTCCGGTATGAATTCATAGTCCTTGATGATCACCAGCACTTCGTCACCATCTGCCAGGGCAGACAGATGGAATATTACCAACATGCATGTCGTCAGAATTAGCTTCTTCAAGATTTAATCCTCACTGGCCGATGGCATTAATCTCCGAATCTTCGTTGTCGAAGCCAAGTTTCAGTCCTAGCGAGACATGATGAAAGCGACTACTGGAATAATCGTCGTGTATGGCAAAGCCGATATTGTAGAGTTCTTCTTTATTCATACTGATGTCACCAGGCTTGTCTGATATCAATTTACGCGTCATCTCGACTGTCCAGATACCATCTGCGAGGTTACCATTAAACTCGACACCCTGGCCGCCGCTCATGACGCGTTCAGCCAGTATATGTCCGTCTTCAGATTCACCCGTGCCAGCTTTGTAGCGTAATAAATCCATGAAGGCACCATTTTCCAGTGCTGCCTGTATCTCTGCGTCTTCCATTAATTTGTCCCAACCACCGCGCTTCTTGCCGTCTTTGCCATCAACTTCGATGGCGGTACGGCTTTCAGCGAGATATTTGGTAAAACCCTGAGTTAGATCGAGACGACTGGAAAGCGCACCACTCAGTTCCGCTTCATCGGGTTGATGCGGCATGTAGTTGGCATCGTGATGGCAGGTTTGCCAGCAACCGGCGCGTTCAGCGTATTCGACTTTAGGATCGTCTTCACTGTCGGTGGCAAGCATAAGCGCCAGTTTGATCGGATTTTCGGGATCCATCTTGCCGCCATCGACAAAGGGTACCGGGGCATGTTCTTCGACATCCGGCCATTGAAAGCGCATATACAGGTTATCAGCATCGTGTGCGGCCTGAATTGCAACAGCGATACTTCCACGCTTGCCCTCAATTGGAGTTGGTTCTACCTTTTCACCGATGACTACAATATCGCCAATATCAACTTCTTCTTCTTCGTGGCAATCGAAACACCGGTCACCGGTTGCAACTGCGCGCTTGCCACCATGATCACTACCCTTCATGACCCATTCCATCGAAGCCTGGCCAGGGTAGAACAGAGTCACTTCTTTAGCTTCGATACTGGACCAGTCGATGCCATCACCCGTGTTGCCCGTTGAACTACTAGCTGAACTGGTAGTTGTGCTTTCTGCCTGGGCCACTGTCTCAGGTTCGGTTGATTCAGTTACTTCAACCTGTGCTTCAGCAACTTCGGTCGCCTCTGTATCCTGTTGAGGCACATCTTCCGAAGCCTTAGCATCCTTACCATCGATAAATGCTTGCCATTGCGGTGGAATAGGGCGCATATCGTTGGCATTGGGCTTTTCGAGCTCGGTCAA
>JAAEOZ010000170.1 GCA_024222685.1 Gammaproteobacteria bacterium
ACCAATTCGAGTCTGGTCAGTGTTCGCCAGCTACTCACTGAACTCGATATTCCTATTCGTCAGGTACTGATCGAATCACGAGTGGTTATCGCCAATGATGACTTCAGCAAAGAGCTGGGTGTACGTTTCGGTGTTGCTTCCCGTGACAGTGCGACGTCAACGGGTAATACAGCAATAACATCAGGAACAATTACCGGCGTCAACAATGGAATAAATAACGTTTCTCTGGCTGATGGTTTTAATAATCTCAACACTAACATGCCGGTGCAAAACCCTGCCGGGTCATTTGCACTCGCTCTGGCCAAATTGCCTTTAGGCACATTACTGGAAATGGAATTATCAGCAGCGCAGATTGAAGGGCGTGGAGAAGTCGTTTCCAGTCCTCGCGTCATAACTGCAGATTCACATACCGCACGAATTGAACAGGGTGTTGAAATCCCGTTCCTCGAACTCGACGATGGAGACGCAACGCTGAAATTCCGTAAAGCAGTATTGTCGCTGGAAGTTACCCCTCAGATAACACCCGATGACCGGGTCATTATGGATCTTGATGTACACAAAGATTCTGTTGGTGAAAACGTTTCCTTTGGTGGTAATTTGTCAGCACCAAGTATCGATACTCGAGAAGTGCAATCTCAACTCCTGGTTGACAATGGTCAAACTGTAGTTTTGGGTGGTATCTACGAAACAATTCAGTCTACTCAGGTTACTCGCGTACCTTTCTTTAGTGATATTCCAATAATCGGCAATCTGTTTAAATCCAGTGTAGATATTAATGACCGATCAGAACTCCTTATATTCGTTACACCGAAGATTCTGCAGGGCGCCAGTCTGGACGGTCGATAATCAAACCTTTGCTAATGACCAGAAAGCAGCCTGTGGGCTGCTTTTTTTTGCTCAAAATTTCTTACAGGCACCTATAACAACAATCTGATTCTTGTATGATATATCTATGAGTAAGCGCAATATCATTCTGGTTGGCCCGATGGGATCAGGCAAGTCAACTATAGGTAACATCATAGCCAGAAAACTGAACAGGGAATTTCAGGATAGCGATTACTATATCGAAGAGAAGACCGGCGTCGACGTTGCCCGGATTTTTGATATCGAAGGTGAAGAGGGTTTTCGTGACCGGGAATCCAATGCCCTGAAAGAATTACTCGAGATAGAAAACCGTGTTGTCGCCACAGGTGGCGGGTCGGTTATCCGTGCAGACAACCAGAAACTACTGCGTTCGAGAGGGTATATTGTTTTCCTCGATACTTCGGTTAAGCAGCAAATGCAGCGTCTGCGACGGGATAAAAAGCGCCCGTTACTACAGACCGACAATCCTTTCGAGCGACTGCAAATATTACTCAACGAACGCCGTCCGATTTACCTCGATCT
>JAAEOZ010000171.1 GCA_024222685.1 Gammaproteobacteria bacterium
AACACCATTCACGCGAACGACGCTCACTTTTACAAAGAACTGAACGAAGTGATCCAGTACGAACCCGCGACCTCGGGCGACCCCGAGTTACTCGGGCTGGCCGCGGCCATCGGCATCAAAAAGGGCCAGCCTTTCAAACCGGATGCGAGGATGCAGAAAATTCTCGGGGAAGCGGCGGCTCTCGCCAATGCGTCGTCGCGCGCGATCCTGTTCAGACCGCGTAACAAGGCGGTGTTCTTTTACCCGGATCGGCAATGGTTTTCTCCGCTGGCCGGCGGTAGCCATGAGTTCCTCAATGAAGGTGCGCGCGTGCTCGACGATCGTATCGCCTTTCACTACTACGCCACGGGTATCACACCGCACATGGTCAAACCCAAAGTCGGTTCCGGCTCGGTTTATGAAATCGGCGCCACCGACAGCGGCGGCGCGCCGCTGGACGGCGGTAAAAACTATACCGTGACATTACCGGCGCCGATCCCGGCACGCAACTTCTGGTCGTTCATGGTCTACGACAACCATACCCGCTCGATCCTGGAAACCGACCAGGTAACCGGGGGTCTGGACAGCAATGCCGATGGCTTTAAATACAACGACGACAAGTCGGCGACGGTTTACTTCGGTCCCAGCACCCCCGAAGGTCATAAAGCCAACTGGGTGCAAACCATGCCGGGCAAGGGTTACAACGTATTGCTTCGCATCTACAGTCCGGAACAGGCCTGGTTCGACAAGACCTGGAAACCGGGTGACTTCGAGCTGGTCGAGTAACCGTGTAGGAGTTCCGGGGACACCCATTAGCCCGCCCCGGTCAATAGTTAAAACAGCCCCCTGCCGAAAATAGCATAGTTTGAAATTAGGGTGACAGTTACCTTAATTGGCTCCGAAATCTGCACTTTTCTGCTCCAGGTTGAAGCTTTGACCGGGCGACAAATAGGAAAAAGAAAGCCGGGGCCAGGGTCACAATGCTCGTTTATCGGGAATTATGGTAACTGTCACTTTAATTCCGCATGGTCTTCTCACGGTTCGTGTAGAGGGGAGGTTGATCCAGTTAATTGAAGCGACAAGAGAGATCGTCGAAATTGTTGATTTAATGAATCAATACTAAATTACTTACGTAACATCTAAAGTCTATATGTTTCGTTCATAACTGCGGGGCCAATATACGCATAAAATTTTCCGCGATACGGCGTATCTTGGATGCCTCTGGCATCTGATACTCTGCGTTAACCATAAAACCCTGCATCCAGGCATCCACCTCATTGATGATCGTTTCGGAGTAGGCAAAACTGACCACTTCGTAGTTGAGCAGCAATGAACGATTGTCAATATTAACTGAGCCAATCATCGTTGCCTCCCTGTCTAAAAGTATAGCTTTGGCGTGGAGCATGCTGCCGTTGTATAAAACGAGGTCAATGCCGCACTCAGCAAGTTCACGCATGTAGGAGCTGCGACCGAGGTCAGCGATGAGTTGGTTGGAGGTTTTGGGTGTAATCAGTTTGACATCGACGCCCTTGAGTTTGGCGATCTTCAGCGCTAAGAACAGACTTTCGTCAGGTACAAAGTATGGGGTAACGATCCAGATGCGTTCTTTTGCCGCGTGAATGGTGCTAATAAGGGCTTTATATAGTGCATCTCCTTTAATGTCGGGACCGGAAGGTAACACCTGGATGTTTGCATCACCGTGAACCCCTCCTGATGTCAAAGCAGCTTGACGAAGCGGTTCACCAGTTGCATATGCCCAATCATTTTCAAAGATCTGAGCATATTGGTAGGTGGCTTCACCCTCAGTTTTGAAGAGGACATCTTCCCATTGACCGGGACTTTTTGTTGGCCCCAAATACTTATCTGAAAGATTCATTCCACCTGATAGCAGGGTATTTTCATCAAAGAGGTAGATTTTACGATGGTTACGTAAGTTGATGTAGTTCCGGTAAGGTAAACGTAGAAGGGGCATAAAAAAACGGACCTCCCCTCCGGCCTGGCGTAGTTTTTTAAATGCACCCTGAAAAAAGTAGATTGTATAAGAGCCAAGAGAATCGATCAGTACCCGGACATGCACCCCCTGTGATACCTTTTGTACCAAAGCATCGAGTATCTGTTTTGTCACGGCATCATTTTTAAAAACATAGGTGCTCATGCTGATACTCTTATCAGCTTTCTGGATTTCATCCATCATGGTCTCAAAGGCCTTGACGCTGTCAGTGATGAGTTCAAAACTGTTTTGTTCACTGACGCCGGTTATGCCGTTTGAACGCAGGATACCGTCAATGCTGTTGACCTCGACGGCACTCTCACCGCCGCTACTTTTGATCTCAAGCGATGATTTGCTACGACTGTCGGGTTGTTTACGCTTACCGATGAGGAAATAGAGTAAAACAGAGAAATACGGCAGCACGACCATAAACAGAAGCCACGAGATCAGACTGGTTGGGCTGCGTCTTTGATAGAGCATATGACACAAGGTCAGGAAAAGCAGTATTTCACCAACAATAAAAACACCATATAAGATGAGAGAATCCAGGATGTAATTATGCATTTATTGTTTTCATTGAATTCGTGCAAAACTCATGAGTTCTCGCCTTCTAACACGAGTTATTTTTCGTCGCTCCAATTTACGCGCGCATTATATCATGCTAGCTTTTTATCAGGTGCCCGTTACTGGCCGAAACTTGCGTATTGATTTCTGAGAGCGAATGGCTGCAACCTGGAAGCAGGCATTCAGAATTAGCCTGGCAATCTCCGGAAAGTGCTCTTAGGAGACATGGCGGAGTTGTCTACTATCTCTTCATTTACAACTCATACTTGACCCGTCGGCTTAGCGCAGATGCTCTCCTATTAAATGTCCGGAGCCGTCTAGAATTCCGTGGCAAAACCTTTTCGCACTGATACGATCCTCGGGCTAAATTTCTACGGCCGCGGGGGATCTAATAATTCATTGGTTATAGGGTCTTCGATCTGGATAACTATATCTTTATCCGGATCCTCGTCAGGTCCGAATGAAACAACAATTATATAAAGTTAGGGTGACAGTTACCTTAATTGGCTCCGAAATCTGCACTTCTCTGCTCCAGGTTGAAGCTTTGACCGGGCGACAAATATGAAAAAGAAAGCCGGGGCCAGGGTCACAATGCTCGTTTATCGGGAATTATGGTAACTGTCACTTTAATTCACTTTAATTCTTTGATAAAAAACCATCAAACTTCTCGCTGGCAATGTTCAGGAAATCACGACAGAATAAACCTCTAATAACTGATGATCCTCTAAGCATTAATCCCCGATAGATAACATGAACATACACTCTTTTTCGTCGCCTGGTCAGCGTCTTGACCCTCGCTGCGCAATGATTTTCATGCTGTTTTTGATGACAGCATTGTTATCTGTAAGCAGCTACGGAGCCAATTATGTTGGAGCCTCACGATGCGCTTCATGCCACCAACAACAAACTAAAGAATGGCAACAGTCAGATCATTTTCACGCCATGCAAAGCGCAAATGCCACAACGGTGTTAGGCGACTTCTCCAATGCAACGATAAAGCTTCATGGTTATGCTTCGCGCTTCTTTATAGACAAGGAGCAATACTTTGTAGAAACCATGAACGAGAGTGGCAGTAAACAGGTTTTTCCGGTGCTTTACACTTTTGGTTACCACCCGTTACAACAGTATTTAGTCGATATAGGCCACGGAAAGTTACAGGCTTTTGATATCGCCTGGGATACTCGCAGTGAAGCAGAAGGCGGTCAGCGCTGGTTTCATCTGCAACCCGATGAAAAAATTACCACGGAACATCCTTTTTTCTGGACTCGGCATTTTCAAAATTGGAATAGCCGCTGCGCACAATGCCACAGCACCAACCTGCAAAAAAATTACTCTGCAAAAACCAATAGCTATAACACCCAATGGTCTGACGCTAATGTCTCCTGCGAAGCCTGCCATGGCCCCGGTTCAAAACATGTTGACCTCGCGAAAGCCAAAAAACTTTCGCAGAAAGTCACCGGCTTTTCTCATCAGGCACAGCAACCGCTAAGTTGGGAGTTTAAAAAGGGCGAGGCGATTGCATCACCGCAAGGCATAAAAAATTCAGATCACACTAATATGTGCGGTAGCTGCCATTCACTACGCACACAGCTAGTGGAAAAAACTACTGGGGAGAATTTTCACGACAGCAGTCGTCTGCAATTATTGAATAAAGGCTCCTATTTCGATGATGGACAAATCAGGGAAGAAGTATTTGTTATGGGCTCATTCCTGCAAAGCAAAATGCATAGCAAGGGCGTGACCTGCAATAATTGCCACAATCCACACAGCGGCAAAGTTTTAATACAGGACAATGGTTTGTGTAGCCAGTGCCACGACCCGGGAGTATATAATGCCAACAAACATCATCATCACGCCGTCAATTCAAAAGGCGCAGCTTGCGTAAATTGCCATATGCCAAATCGTACCTACATGCAGGTAGATGAGCGACGGGACCATAGCTTTACTATTCCGAGGCCAGATTTATCACTCACGCTGGATGTGCCTAATGTATGCACTCAATGCCACAAAGGCGAACAAGGCAAAGATAACGCATGGGCTGGAAAACAATTATCCGAATGGGATGCGAAACCTGACGACGAGCATTGGGCCCATTTAAATTACCGCGCTCAAGCAGGTGACTTGCTGGTAACCCGGCCATTAACTACTGCCGTGGAACAGAATGTGTTACCCGCTTTGATCAGGGCAAGCCTGTTAGACCAACTCTCCATAATGCCGTCTCGTGTAAGCGTAGAGACCGCACAGAAAAGTTTACATGATAGTAGTCCCCTGGTAAGGCGTGCAGCAGTGAACGCTTTGGAAGCACTGCCGATCGAAACACGTTGGCAGTTGTTGTCTCCGTACTTAAAAGATGAAAGTCGTTCGGTGCGTTTTGAAATTGCAGAGTCTGTGGCGTCAATACTGAACCGGTTGCCACCAGATCAACAGACAGATTTAGCCGAGATTATTAAAGAGTATCGGCAGTCTCTCAGTGTTTCATCAGACGCCCCTTCTACGCAGGTCACTATTGCTAATCTGGAATTGCAACTAGGTAATACCGGTGCTGCCGAACAGGCCTATCTTCAGGCGCTGCGCATAGAGCCGGGCTACGTTCAGGGATTAATTAACCTGGCTGATTTTTACCGGCAAACCGGTCGTGAACCAGAAGCAGAACCCTTACACAAAAAGGCTTTACGAATCGCACCCGATGACGGCGCAGTCCATCACAGTTACGGTTTATTCCTGATTCGTCGGCAGAAATATGATGTGGCTTTACCATACTTGAAAGCTGCATCGGAGCAGGCTAACGCACAACCCCGCTATGCCTATGTTTATGCGATTGCACTGGATAGCAAAAACCGGACAAATGCAGCGATTAAAGTTTTAGAGAAAGCCAATGAACGCTGGCCTAACCAATATGACTTATTAATGACATTGGTGCTGTATCTGGAAAAAGCAGGTGATAAGCAATCCATTTACAAGTACCTCTCAGCATTAACTGCCATTGCTCCGAATGCACCTGATGTTAAGCAGTTGGTGAAAAAATACAGCCGTTGACTTATCGATCCGAGGTAACTGGTAACCTGTCGAAAATCGATGGCATCAGTTTTACGCCGACAAAAACTTGATTTCCTTCTTTGTGAAAATGCCCGATTTAATCGAGCAATTTTTCCACTACCACCGGAAATCAGGATTCCGGTACGAACCAGGCTCCGACTGGTAACGAAACTGGTAAGGGTGAGATTGATAACCGGCTTACACCCTGGTAATCCGTGGTGTTCCGATCTCGAAGACGTAATCTCATAATCCATCGGTCGGAGGTTTACCCACAGGGCGCTTCGCAACTCCTCCCGGGCCCACCATCCTCACCAACGACACGGCTTTCAGCCATTTCCTTCTGGCAAAAATCTCTGACCTTACCAAATTATTTTCCAGGCTAAGATGGAATCCTTAGACAGACTTTTCCTGACGTAAGTCGCCCCATTTCTGAGTCCATGGTTTGTAAGAGATCTAACGTCGTACCAATAATCATGTAGGCTCCCGTAAATTAGTCTCCGAATTTCATTGATTGTCTGAGTGAGAGTCTGTGAATCAACCGTTTCGAATTCGGGGATATTTTCCAGAATTAAACCGATGACATCCGACACTTCACCACCTGTCAACCAGGGCCCGTAGTCATCCTCAATCATATCCACGATATCGGTAAGTTGATTTTCAGTGAGTAGAGGCATGATGATGGTTTCCGATTGATGTACGGGGACCATCCGACCAAAAGGAGTGAAGGACAACGGAAGAAATGGATATATTTCGATTAGGTCGTTACTCATGAAACCCAGACCGATTGCCAGAATGAATGTCTTAAAAAATGACCACCCAAAGAAGCTTAAGTAAGTGCCATTTAGGTCCGACCCGATATTTGTATTCGTTTCCCTCTACGAGAGAATTTAGTGGTCCCGGAGGGTGGGCATCACATCTGTCGCGACGCGCTCGAACACATCTCGCTGAGCATTGATGGGGTAGTAAACGCCAATCTCATTGAATCCTAGGGCCAGGATCTGTCCCGCCACATCAGCGAAATGCTCGACAGACTCCCAATAGAACAAATACCCGCCGCTCTCCCGGGCATTCGCGTCGAACATCAAAAAGGAGTGGCGCAAGGTCGCAGGATCACGACCCACCTCGTCGCAGGCCCGATCCATTTTCGTCTTGAGTTCAGTCGCATCCGCTATCAGTTTCTCTGAACCTGCGCCGAAGCTCATGCAGTTCCACGTATCCCCGTATGTCGCGGCGCAGCGCATCATCTTCGGGGCCATAGCTGCTATCGTGATGGGTGGTCGTGGTGACTGAACCGATTCGTGCACGGTTGCAGACTCAACGGTGTAGTATT
>JAAEOZ010000172.1 GCA_024222685.1 Gammaproteobacteria bacterium
ATGGGTGGTGAAATAGGTGTCACCAGCAACAAGGGCGAGGGTTCCACCTTTTGGTTTACTATTTCACTGCAAACTATCGATGTTAGCCAACTCGTCGAGGAGCACATGGATGAAGAGCAGAAAGCCATGGCACAAAAAATACTGCTGGTCACCGATTCCACGGTTCTTGGGGCTAGTCTTGCCACCAGAATTGCCGCAGAACAGGGACTGCTGCCTTCAGTGATCACATTCGATGAGATTCCCGAGTTTACTCGTCAGCATCGAGTTCCTTCCAGGCGTTTTGACATCATTCTTTTTGATGCAGGTTCACAGCAGAACCTGTCTATCTACCAGGACAACATCGCCGATTTGCGGGAGTTCTGTGGCAGCGAATCCGTGCGTTGCGGTTTACTGGTATTGCTAAAGCAAAAGTTTGACGATGAGATTCAGGCATTGGCAGGTGTGGACTTTGCAATCGCCAAACCCGTACCGCGTGTTGCGATTCAGAGGTTGATGTTAACCGATGCACAATTTTGGCTTGACCATAACGAACATCATGCTGGGTTGCACAGCTTCGACAGCACCAGGATCGACGCTAAAATTCTGGTTGCCGAGGATAATCCCGTCAACCAAAAGCTTATTACCGAAGTGCTGCGAATTTTTGCCTGCGACCTGACACTCGTAGCAAACGGAAAAGAAGCTGTGTCTATGAATAAGAAAAATCAATACGATATGATTCTAATGGACTGTCAAATGCCCGAGATGGATGGTTTCCAGGCGACAAGAATAATTCGATCTCAAGAACGAGAATCGGGTGTGGAAGAGGGCGTTGTTATAGTGGCGTTAACCGCGAATGCTCGAAAAGAGGACCGGAACAGATGCCTTGCTTGTGGAATGGACGACTACCTCAGTAAACCATTTACGATGGAGCAGCTGAGGGATGTAATTTTAAAATGGCATCATGGCGAGGAAGGGTCTGACATCAAAGCCAGTCAGTTATTTGCATCGGTAGACGATGAAACCGATAGTCCCGCCGCGCCAGCTGAAGATGCCATTTTGGATATCAATACATTAAATGGCATCAGGGCATTACAGAACCCGCAGTCCTCCAATATCCTTGAAAAACTATTCGAAATCTATCGCGATACTGTACCCGAACTAATTAAAGATCTAAATCTGTCGATACAGGACGAGAATTACGAGTCAATTCGAGACGCTGCTCACAGCTTGAAGTCATCGAGTGGCAATATTGGTGCCCGAAAGATTTACGAGTTAAGTGCGAAACTAGAAGATATGGGACGGGATGAAAAGATAGATGGTGCTCGCGAATTACTCGAAGAAATTGAACAGCTACTGCCAAAGGTCTGTGAATTACTGGAGCAGGAAGTACAGCGCTCCGCTGCGTAATACCGACTTTAATGAACCCCAGGACGACTACCTGAATGACAATTACCAATTTACGTGCCCTGCGCAACACACTCGACATAGAAGTCGTTAAATCGAGCTGTTTTGGCAATAATTTTTTGATATACGATGGAACCGATGAAGGGATTCTTGAGGAGGTTCATTTTTCCGAATTTGCACGGCAGGTCACTGATCCGCAGTTTGGTATCGGCGCTGACAATTTTCTGGTGATTCAAAATTGCAACGCGGAAGAATTGCAGGCTATCAACAACATTCATGGCTATTGGAAAAACATTCCCGAATGCAATGCCGATTATGTGTTCAGAATGTTTGAACCTGACGGTCAGGAGGCTTTGTGTTGTGGTAATGGATTAATGTGTATTGCGAATTATATGTCCGAGAGACATCAGGTTGAAAGTGCACGCATTATGACTGAAATTCCCCTCGCGAGGACCAATGTGACGACTATTGGTTTTGCACAAAGTAAATCATATGGTTGGGTTAATCTTGGCATTCCCCGAAAACTTCCCGACGATATACGCACAGAAGGCCCATCAGATGGATGTGTTGGTGAAATTCAGACCATCAATAGTCTACATATCAAGTTTAGAAACCATGATTTGGAACCCTACTCTACAGATACAGAACTTGTCCTGTCTGGGCATTTAATATTTACCGGGGAACCGCACCTGGTTTTTTTACTGGACGATGAAGATTCGCCACTTGCCGGACTTAGTGATGCGATATTTGCCAGCACGGAAGGGAACCAGGGAGCTGGCCCCTTGTTGCAGCGCCGGTGTGGGTTCGGCACATGGTTGGTAGATCACATAGGGCAATACATTAATACGCACTATCGAGATAGATTTCCCACTGGTGTAAACGTTAATTTTGTCAGGAAAGATCAAAGCACAGCTTCGATTGAATACCGTTGCTATGAACGCGGTGTAGACAAGGAAACGCTTGCTTGTGGTACCGGTGCGGTGGCTGTCGCCTATATAGTGAATTACTTTCAGGGATATGAAGGAAGTGGCATAAAAATACTGCCCCATCGATGTCGGTGGTTCAAACCGCATGCTCTCATGGCGGTAAACAATAGCGAAGATGGCTGGGTTCTCGAGGGGCAGCCGGATATAGTGGCAGAAATCGGTTTCCGGTTTGAGCCACATCCCTCAGCAAATCAAATTACCTGTCCCGCCAACACGCAAGGCAGTTCTAATTACACAAAGTCTTGAGTAAAGACTGAAATCGCTATTCTAAAATGAAGTTTAAGCTTGCAATAGGCTCGGCGGTTTTACTGGTAATCGCATTTGTAGTCAATACTGCGTTTCTCAGATCGGCGCTGACGGACGGCTATCAAGTTTCCGAAATAAAGCGATTTCTGATTTCCCTGGAATCGGCGAGCAATGCTATTGAAAAATCGCTCGGTAATAATGATAAACGATTGTCGGTTACTGAGATGCGGGCAATCCTGGATCGCCAACGACAAGTAATAAATAACCACTGGGAGAAGTTAATAGCCCCCGATATGGATGACCATGATTTACGCGCCAATGGACTGGTAAATATATCGATTGTTCTGAAAAGCGGATCCAAATTGGTAACGACGGCTAGCAAAGGCAAGGAAGGCGATACATCAGCTGAGCTAGTAGAGCAGATTTTAGAGATAGCTAACGGTGAGTCTTCGGCCGGACTGGAGTTCATTGAAGACAATGACCATTATTACGTGCCGCACCTACTGGTTGATAATCAGGATCGCTGGATTGTCAGTTTGATCTTTCAGTTCCAGAAAGAAGCTCTGAGGTACAGTGTAGCCCCCAGGTTGGTCGAACATATAACCCCCACAATTTTTGTCGGAGTATTCAGTGTCTTTGGCATTTTGTTTGTCTATTTTCAATTCGCATTTGTCAACCGTGTAACCAGGAAAAAAGATTTTGTCGTCGATTTTGTTTTAATAATGCTGGCCTCACTTGTGTGCTCTTTACTGGTCAATGCGGTTATTTTTGAACGTCAGATTCTCGAGGCCACCATAAACAATGCGCACGAGACTACAACTGAAATCTCTACCCGGTTGAATGATCGACTGTCGTTGAGGAACTCCGGTGTGGCTTATGACAAACAAAAGTTTGGATTTAGCGAAAGCTTTTCTCGATTTGATAATTTCGAAGCAATCATACTGACCAATCCACGCGGAAAACCGGTTTACAGGAATCAGGACGATCGTGATCGTAACTCAGGGATCGAAGCGGTGGTTCAAACTGCAGTAATTGGTCGCTTGCCGGA
>JAAEOZ010000173.1 GCA_024222685.1 Gammaproteobacteria bacterium
ACGCCATCGGTAGTGATGACGATTTCGCCATCGACAACACCCAGAGCGTTAACGTATTCAATGGTGCCGGCAGCGCCAATCGTGGCAGAAATACCTTCGTTGCCAGCGTCACAGGCAGTCTCCGAACCAGTTGTCTGCATGCACAGAGCAACCTGGGTTTTGTAGCCGGAGGCCCCGGACATTGCGCCTGAAATCTTGGTGCGTTGTGTATAGTCGGTGTATTGTGGTATTGCAATTGCCGCCAGAATTCCGATGATTGCAACCGTGATCATGAGTTCGATCAAAGTAAAGCCTGCTTGTTGCCTCTTCATTTTCGGTTCCCCGTAAAATTTATGTCTTATGTCACATTGAAAGTTCGACATATTTACATTAATTAGCAGCAATTAATATGCCATGAAAAATTTATAAAAAATCCTTATAAAACAATCAGATACCAATATCCCATATTAACTCTTATTTAAGTTGTAAAGAAAATTTGACAAAAATGATAAATGTTTACAATTCGTGTAAATATATGACCAATTTAATGCACGGCCATAAATTCGATCTGAGCAAGATCTGTAGCTTATTTCTTTGTTTGTAGGTTACTCAAAAACCAACGTCTCTCTTATCGGGGTGTAATCGGAACCTGCTGCCTTAAAAAATACGCAACGCACCGCATATGCCAAACTAAATTCTGTAATATGTCGTTATGAAATTGTTAGTTCGATATGCGTCGGATTGGCACTAAAACAGGGTATATCGGATTCGCGTTAACAAGTTAATCAGATTCGAACGGGGTCGGTAAAACGACAAGGTCGAATTTTCGCACGGCTATTCCGAAACGCTGGTGACAGTTGATAGACCTCTATACTTTCGCCGAAACTGCCGATAACCGGCAAAAGGAGATCTCGAAAATTTAGCGCCGGGAGCGATTAAATGAACTTTTCAGAATTTGTCTACACGGTTTTACTCAAGCCACGGATTTTAAAACAATCCGTCAACTGGATTTTAAAGCGAATCACCCCCGCCCGGACAGAAATTGCCAACGCCGTTCTATATTTGAATCCGCAAGACCCGGTCATATCAGGGGCATTGACACTTGGCATGTTTGAAAATGAAGAGATAGCGATTTTCAAGAGACTTTTCGAGCCTGACATGACCTTTGTCGACGTTGGCGCAAATATTGGACTTTACAGTGCCATGGCATTGTCTGTTGCCGGCTTTTCGGGAAAGATAATCTGCATGGAACCGCATCATGAAAGCCGGCTATTTCTTGAAAAAAACTTGTTGAACAACAAGAGAACGTTGCCAGACAAAAATATAATAGTATCGGCTATGGCTGCATCCGATTTCAATGGCGAAGCGGTACTCCACAAAAACCCCCAAAACAAGGGGGATAATCGCCTCTATTCGGATAGCTTGTTAGAAGACACTGAAAATATAAAAGTGACAAGCATCGATAAATTATGTGCAGACAATAACATCGAAGTTATCAATTTTTTGAAAATTGATGTCCAGGGCGCCGAGAGTAGAGCGATTCTAGGTGCTTCCAAGGTACTCAGGAATTCCCCCGATTGCATTTTGCTATCTGAGTTCTGGCCGTATGGCCTGTCCCGATATGATAGTAGTAGCGACGAATACCTGGATTTGCTCCAGAGCCTGGGATTCCGTCTATTCGAACTAGGCAAAAAAGCAGGCCTGTCCTCCCTCGATAGGTATGAGATAACTCGAAAATATCGGGGTAGAAAATACACCAATATCGTAGGTGCCAAAGGTAAGTATTTAGAAGGCCTCGATATCGCGTAGTGCCGGTTTCACACCGCTGGCCGATTTACAACTGATCCTCGGTTTCGACCGAACAATAAGTATTCTTCCGCGAAGGCCAGTTTCGACAGGCTTCGCTCCGGGCGCTGATCAGATGCTCCACCGATTGCAAGGATTGACCGGATCGGAGCCAAACATAGACATAGTGGGAGTCATCTTGCTTCGAACGCAGATTTTCGCGTTTAATTGTGACTAACTCCGATCGGTAGAACTGCGTATCAATCTCGGTTGAGTTCTTCAGTAATGATACGAGGAAATGGAGATGGTCGGTCTGTGATTGAACCAGTCTGGCAATCGACTCAGAAATGAAATTTCTGAGATTGGCATCAGTGGGATTTTTCATCGCCGGAGTTATGTAGGCAATTGCTTTATGCCGTAATTTTTCGATAGCAATTCGCGTCCAGGGATCATGCGTATAATCGGCCGAACTCCATCTCAATATCAGGTCGATATCGTTGCTGGATACGGAATGTTGTGTCCTACCCTCTGATTCGCCGATTCTGCCGATAAAAATGGTGCCTGAAATTGTGTTAACGCCGTAATAGTTTTTCGCGACATAGGCTGGCCATTGCCGATTCCCGTCGATATAATTTTCGATGTAATTCTTTTTGTTCTTCCGGCGATAATCGAACAACCGATTGTCGAGTAATAACCCTGATGAGGAATAGAGCCTGATATCGGGTCGTTGCTTCTCGATGAAATGGTAATAGCTGAGCAGTCCGAGTTCGACGTCACCGTCGGAGAATAAAATTGAATTTTCGGGTAGATCTGCGAGAACCCTGTGGCTGAACTCTTCTCCCCACGAATATTGATGGCGGTAGTTTTGCGGCAGGGAAAAATAAGCATTGAGGCCCAGGGCGACGAGCAAGACGACAAAAAGATGGTGGTTGGTCAAATTCGTAGCTGAATTATTAACCACGTATTGCATACCGAATCCAGCCAACACAAACATCATCGATATCGAAACAATGACGTAAACCTTAAACACCAGCGAAAACAGATAGCTGTAATCGAAATTTATCAACAGCACGAGAAGCAAACTGTTTGCCAGGGCCAACCATAATAGTGCCAGCCCTAAACGTCTCGCTCCCGATGATCTCAGTAATCGAAATAGCCCGAATAACGAAAATATAGCCAGCAGATTCAGTTCCCGGCCAAACTGAAGCAGGACGTCGCGAGCAAAACGCCTCTTATCCTCCCATCCCGCAGTAACCTCGGAATCTACAGCAGCATAGTGAGTGCGCATCACGAATTCGAGCAGTTCTTCCAGGCCGTTAAATTTACCACTGAAGTTGATGAATGGGGATGACTGATTGTTGAAATACAGATACAAATACGAAGCCATAACAATGCCGACAGCAGGCAACAAGACGATTACTTTGTTTTTGAGCGCAAAATACGGTCTTGCGATCAACAGTAAATAGGCAGGCAGGGCTAAGACCGTCAGCGGCCAGTGGTTTGATAAAGCCAGCCCCAGCGTGATCGAAAACAGGTAAAAAGCGCCAGGCGTTATGTTTTTCCGCTTTGAAGCCGGGTCAGATTGATGGAATATTCTTAGGCTAAACAATAAAAGACAAAGATTGAGAAACAGGTTCAGACTATAGACTTCGGTAATAATGGACTGCGACCAGAATGTGTCCGTTACCGAGAATACCAGTGTGGCCAACGCCGCAATGGCACGATCGAGGCCTATCAGGCAAAAAATCCAGTACAGACAGCAGCAACTTAATGCACCGAAAAATGCGCTGCTTGCATGAGCCCTGACGGCTATGTCCGCAAATGGAATTTTGGTAAAGAGATTCAAAATCACCGTGTATAACGGATAACCCGGTGGATGAGAGACCCCGTTAAAATACCCGGAGAGGATAAAAATACTGTCATCCTCGAGGGCTACCGTTTTAGGCATCGAAACCAGGTAGAGGGAAAAGGTAATCAAAAAAATGACAGGGATTAACGCATCCCTGTAAAAGCCTGGCCCTTGGTTTACAACCGATTCGCCGACCTGCTGCGCTTTATCCGGGGGCTGCGCGCCGCTTACCGTCATACCTCGCGTGGTCTCCAGGTCAGGATGTTGGACATGGTGTAATTCCATGTAGAACCAAATACAGCTCCGAGCAAGGCGGCCATCCACCAGATGCCCAGGTTCTCGAAGCTCAGGTCGGCAACAAGCACGTTAATAGTAGCTCCGACCGAGCAGGCTAATATGAAACTGACGTAACCTTTTAACATACTGAAACCTTTCAGTCTGCGGTCGTAGTGAGTAAACCAGTTATTGAGCAAAAAGTTACTGCTCATCGCTATCCCGGTCGAAATAGTGGTTGCCTCGATAAAACCGACCTGCGACTGGATGTGAAGCAACCATACAAGAAAAAGATGCAGCAAGACACCGATTGCACCCACCATCAGAAACATAAGCAATCTGATAGGAAAATAGATGCCTATCGTTTTGTCGGCGATCAAAAGGAAATAGTCGTAAGCAATTTTAATACTAAGCTTGCTTTCTCCGAGTTGTCGCGAACGCATTTCATAAGGTAGTTCCTCGGTGACGCAACGGCCCCTCGAAGACATGAGGATATCCAGTAAAATTTTGAATCCGATACCCGACAATCGTGGCGCAATTTTTTCGAGCATGCTGAAGCGAAGCATAAAGAAACCGCTCATGGGGTCAGAAACATCGGTTTTTGAAAAAAAACGGCTGACAAGGGTGGCCCAGCGACTGATTCTGACGCGATGGCTTGCCAGAGTTCCAGTGGATGCATTCTGGCAATACCTCGATCCTATCACCAGATCCAGATCTTTATCTTGTTCGAGCATGTCGAGCATGCGTGGAAGCAGGCTTTCGTCATGCTGCAGGTCGGCGTCCATCACCGCGACATAGGGAGCTGTGCTTGCCAGCATTCCTTCGATGCAGGCCGAAGACAATCCACGCCGACCGATGCGCCGAATCAGGCGAACCCTTTCGCTTTCTTTGCTGAGTTCCAATATCTTATCGGTAGTCGAATCTTTCGATGCGTCGTCAACAAAGATAATTTCCCAGTCCAGATGCTTCATTGTCACGGAAACGGCCTGATATATTTTACTTACATTGTCTTGCTCGTTAAACGTGGGTATCACAATTGATAACTTAGGCATATGCGGGATTTTTTGTTTGGATTTTTGAGTTTTGCGGAGGTTACGGGAAGTATAGATGCGATGTTCCTTTTTGCCTAGATCGGCTTGCAGATCAGGTTTTTTTGTTGGGAACAAAACGTTGAACTGCGGGAGCCGGGAATCGACTGGCGGCTAATTCAGAGCGCTTGGGATTCGATGATTCCTTGCGAATAACGGGGTTCGGTAATCTATTGTGGGGGGCACTAAGAAGAATGGGCTAGCCAAAAAAAAACGGGCTCCGAAGAGCCCGTTTTCCTTCATAGAAGTTACTAGCTACCAGGAGTGCAGTTGATTCCGCGGCCCGCGGTAGTTGCAACACTGCTACAGGCGCTTCCGGACAGGGTCCAGTCTACGGCTGCCTGTCCGGCGGCTGTGCTCGGAGTCAGGGTCAGTATCATATCGGCATCGTTAGAGTCTACGCCATCGGTAGTGATGACGATTTCGCCATCGACAACACCCAGAGCGTTAACGTATTCAATGGTGCCGGCAGCGCCAATCGTGGCAGAAATACCTTCGTTGCCAGC
>JAAEOZ010000174.1 GCA_024222685.1 Gammaproteobacteria bacterium
GGGCTACCTCTGGCTTATATTTTGACCGCGGGTAACCAGGCACTGGTCGGAACTTCTGAAATGGCTTTAACCCTTCTTGATGATCCAAGAGTCACCACACTCGGCATGTATGTTGAAGGCTTCGATTTGATCGAATCTATGGAAAAACTGGCGCAGAAATCACGTGACCTGAAAAAACCCGTCGTCATCTACAAAGTTGGCAAAAGTGAGCATTCACAACAGGCCGCAATGACACATACTGGCTCTCTCGCCGGGCCACACAACATCACCAGTGCTTTCCTGAAACGTTATGGTTTCGGTCAGGCCGAGTCGATACCGGCTTTCCTTGAAACATTGAAACTATTGCATGTTCACGGCCCTTTAGCAGGATACCGCATCACTTCGATGAGTTGTTCGGGTGGCGAAGCGAGTATTATTGCCGATGCCGCCGGCGGTCGGAAAGTATATTTTGACGAGCTTACAGTTGAACAGAAGGCACCCATTGAGGTCGCACTAGGGCCCCTGGTCACTGTCGCAAACCCACTCGACTACCATACCTACTGCTGGGGTAATCGGGAGGTCATGGAAGCGGCTTATAGCGGTATGGTTGGCAATGGTTTTGATATGAATCTCTTGATCCTTGATTTTCCGCACCGCGAACGTTGCGATGACTGGGAATGGATGATTGCGGTCGATGCTTATGAAGCGGCGTTAAAGAAGAATAGTGCCAAAGGTGCGATAGTGGTCGGCATGCCGGAAAATATATCCGAAGGCTATACCGAGTCATTTATCGAACGCGGTATAGTCAGTTTGTATGGTATCGACGATGCATTAACTGCGACCGAAATTGCCGCTGATATTGGGGTTGCCTGGCGACAGAGCTTTCCTGCTCCTGCACTAAAACTAAATAAAATTTCCGGTAAAACAATAACCCTTGATGAGGCTGCGGCCAAGCAACAACTGTCAGAGCATGGTGTTACGGTTCCACAGGGTGAACGACTTACGTCAGCTGGACAAGGGAAAGAAATTGCTGGTCGGGTTGGCTTCCCGGTGGTATTGAAAGCACTGGGCATTGCCCATAAAACTGAAAGTGACGCCGTGCGCCTGAATTTGAATAGTGCTGATGAGATTGGTGTAGCCGCTACCGACCTGTTCAAACTCAGCGATACATTGTATCTGGAACATATGGTGCAATCTCCTGTTGCCGAGCTCATTGTCGGCGTTACACGGGATGCACAGTTTGGACTGGTGATCACAATTGGTAGCGGTGGCATTCTGGTTGAGATTTTAAAAGACACGCAGACGCTGATTATTCCTGCTCAGCGCGAGCAAATTGAAAATGCGATTTTGAGTTTGAAATCAGCGCCTTTGCTGCAAGGTTACCGTGGTAAAGCCAAAGCGGATCTCAGGGCAACTGTCGATGCCATCATAGCGATCCAGGCCTATGCAATTTCGCAGTCAAATTCACTGGTCGAACTCGACGTTAACCCGTTATTATTATGTGCTGAAGCTAAAGGCGTTTTTGCCGCCGATGCGCTCATCGTACTTGAGGAGAAATGAAATGTCAGATGTAGTCAAAGTTAACCGAGTTGGTGGTATTTACGAAGTCACGCTCGACCGCCCCAAAGCAAACGCTATCGATCTCATCACCAGTCGTGAAATGGGTGAGGTATTTAGGGAATTCCGTGACAATACCGAATTGCGGGTGGCGATTATTAAAACCGGCGGCGACAAATTTTTCTGCGCCGGCTGGGATTTAAAAGCGGCTGCCGACGGCGATGCAGTCGATAGTGACTACGGCGTCGGAGGTTTCGGCGGCCTACAGGAACTGCGTAATCTGAATAAACCGGTACTCGCCGAAGTCAACGGTATGGCAGTCGGTGGAGGCTTCGAACTCGCGCTTTCGGCTGATATGATTTACGCGGCCGACCACACTACATTCGCACTACCCGAAATTACTGCGGGCACACTGGCCGATGCTGCGACACTAAAACTGCCAAAACGCATTCCCTACCACGTCGCCATGGAAATGCTTTACACCGGTCGCTGGATGGACGCCGAAGAAGCGCATCGCTGGGGACTGGTGAATGAAATTCACAGCGCCGCCAACCTCCATGACCGGGTCTGGGAGGTTGCAGAGCAGCTCGAATCCGGCCCGCCATTAGTATTTGCAGCCATCAAGGAAGTCGCCCGCGAAGCCGAAGGTATGAAGTTTCAGGACGCTTTGAACCGTATTACCGGGAGTCAGTTCGCGACCGTTGATACTCTGTATCATAGCGAAGACGGGCTTGAGGGGTTTAAGGCGTTTGCGGAGAAACGGGCACCGGTCTGGAAGGGGAAGTGATAGAGCAAAGTGGTAGAATAGCATTGATATTATCCGGCATTGCCGTATAATATCTATTCATGGTATTTATAGAGACGAGTATATTTACTAAATTACTATCAAATTACCTGTCAGATGATGATTACCGAGGATTGCAGTCTTACTTGCTTCAAAAACCCGATGCTGGAGACATTGTTAAAGGTTCAGGTGGTGTCAGGAAAGTACGCTGGGCTCAGGCCGGAAAAGGTAAAAGTGGTGGTGTAAGGGTTATTTATTTCTGGAAGAAATTAGACCACGAGATTTGGATGCTAACTCTCTATAGCAAGTCCGATAGAAGTAGTATTTCGGGTCATATTCTAAAACAAATTGCGGAGGCCATCGCTAATGAGTAATCGAGATATAGGAAGTGAAATACTTCAAGGCCTTGATGAAATTAAAAAATTTAAAAAGGGTCAAATAAAATTGAAAACAACATCGCTTTCGGAGCCATCGGCACCAAAAGTAATTCGTTCGAGATTAAAGTTATCGCAATCTGCCTTTGCGGGTTTGCTAGGCGTCAGTATGAGAACACTACAGGACTGGGAACAGGGACGCAGAGCACCACAAGGACCTGCCGTAGCCTTGTTACGGATTGCTGAGCAGCATCCTGAAGTTTTTACTGATTTGCATTGACCCAATGCTCATGTTGGGTTACGCCTTTGGCTAACCACAACCTACAAAAACATCTTCACTAGCCACTGGCATCCGGCAAATACTTGCGCAACTCCCTTGCCCCGCGCATTACATAAAAAATCACTGCTGTCCCGTTAACTTTCATATCAAAGCCATCTGATTAATATTGGGCTCGGTATCACGAATGGGCTTACCTTGAAGCAGTGCCATCAAGTCCCGTTTTTCAAACAGATTGAGCTGTAATAGCCGTAGTATTTGCTGCATGCTTTTTGTGAGTTTAGATTGCAGCTTGATGAAAGCCAATATCAAATAAACGCACATCGCAATCCAAATCTGAGTCAGTACAGCATTCTTACTGGTACCGATAAATGATTTGATTTTCAGATTCTGTTTGATCCACTTAAAGAACAACTCGACTTGCCATCTCGCCTTATAAACATCAGCAATGGTTTTGGCTGACAGCTTGAAGTTATTCGTCAAAAAAATGTAATGCTTGCCTGTTAGCACATCTTTATAGCCAATCCGACGGAGCCGAGTTGGACATCTCTTCGATGTTTGAGGCCCGGTAAACTCAATAGTCTGATCACAGGTCAGGCCTTTGTCTTTCAATACTGTTCGGCGACTGACAACTCGGTATTTTGCATTCGTCTTAAGCCGGGTAACAAAGAATATTCCTTTGTCAGTCAATTGCTTATACCAGCTATAGTCATTATACCCCTTGTCCATCGCGACAATGCTGCCTTTGGGGATATTCAAGAGTTTGCCGATATTGACCTCGTGAGTACTGCCTTCAGTGATCGCCACAAACTCAGGCAGGTAACCCGCATGATTTAATCCAACGTGTAATTTGATCGCGCCCTTGGTGGTTCGGAAGTCCGCCCAGGGAAATACCGATAAACAAAGATCAATGACTGACGCATCCAGTGAATAAAGCGGATTATTAAAACGAAAACTATGTCCTGATGAGAGCCCCTGGCAACGAGATAGTAGCCGACCAAACAGAGCCTCATATAACTCACATGGCTTGTCTTCATTCATGCGTGACAAGTTAGAACGCGATATCACACGACACCCCAGGTGATAAAGTCGGTGCATCTGGGCTGACACATTATCGACGATATCTCTCAAACTATTACGGCCTGATAATTGAGCAACGACCAAACAGGTAAACTGCGACCAACGAGACGCTGAGCGGAAAGATCGACCGCTATGATGCAGTTTTGCCAGTGTCTCGAATTCATGTCTCGGTATCAGTTTTAGTATTTGTGACAAGATAGTATTACAATGTGCCAAGGCCTGGTTCTCCTTTTTTGATTCAACAAGTTATAAGCAAACTCATTGTACTAAAATGGCTAGGAATCAGGCCGCTTCTTTTACTGTTAACGGGACAGCAGTGATATAGTTTATCAAGTTAGGGTTTCCGGTCAGTGTGCAAAGTCAAGTAAGAGCAGTAGTGAGAATAGAAGTATATGTGCTGCAAAAGTTAATCAAATAGCTAGTAGCTTAGAGAAAAAATATGGTAAGGCCCATAGAAAAAGTACCGACAAGGGCAATGCATTTTTTAATCTAAACTCAAAACACAGGTCAGTAAAAAAACCCGAAAGTAATGGAAGCGAAATTAAATTGCACTTTGCTCGCCACAGACTGTTTTTAACTTACATAGATGGTATGGCACTACAAGAAGCCAGGAAACAGAAAGAAACGGTCTTAACTCAGAAAGTGAAAAAACAGGGGAGTGACGATTCCACTGGACTATAAATAAAATGATTTTGTCTGATTGCTCAGAGAGACTGGTGGATCAAGGTAAAAGGGGTATATATAGGAATGGCACTTACTTAAGCCGAAAATGCAGGAAAATCCCTTCTCCTTGGGGAGAAGGTAAGGATGAGGGAGAAAGCAAGCTGTGGCGGGATTATTGGTTCTCACCCTCACCCCAGCCCTCTCCCGCCAGGAGAGGGGGCTAAATCGAGTAATTTGGCTTTAAGTAAGTGCCATTCGGGTATATATAGTTCTATAGTTCTGGAGACATAATACATAACTATAGTTTCCCTCCAGGCGCCTTCTATAGAGCATTCACCCGGAGTATCGAACTCGGTTTTACAATACGATATCGTCGCATAATCGCGGTACGACATGTCCTGAAAATGGCCAAACCAATCAAGCTATAAAATCAACGTACAATAGTAAACTAGTATATGGTATAGTATACCATATGGTGTCAGAGTTACTTTTTAGGGATAAGTATATTTACGCCGATGGCGCCATCCGGGAAATGGTGATTTGGCGACTGCCGGACTTAGATACTGAAAGACTACATGGTCTTAAGTATCGACTTTTTTATGGTTATCCCAATCAAAATCTGATTCGGTATGATAATGAACGCGGCAAGGGTGACCATCGGCATAGAGGTGATCTGGAAGAAAGGTACAACTTTATTTCTGTGGAGCAATTGATACAGGACTTTAAGGCTGACATAGAATGCTTACGAGGTGGGAAACATGAGTAAACAACATATTCATATTGGCGTCGAAGGCGCGAACCGTGGTTTTGATCGTTTCGTTGAAGCCTGGCACAGGGCTGAGTCCGGTGGAACCGAGCCAGCGGAAATTCATCTGAATTTTGAAGACTTCTCCAGATTGACTTCGGTGCTAACACCTAAGCGGCTGGAATTGATGAAAACGTTGCGTCAACAGGGGCCGTTGAGTGTTCGGGCCTTATCAAAACAGCTAGACAGGGATTATAAAAATGTTCATGCCGATGCAGGTGCATTAAAAGCTGTTGATCTCATTCAACGTACCGATGAAGGTTTATTAGTCGCCCCCTGGGATGTCATTGATGCGCACGTCAGGTTGGTTGCCTGATCGCAATTCTAGCTGTCTCGGGCTGTCATTGAATTTCCAGGTTTATTGATTATCAACAACCCGAAACAACCGTATTACTCGGAAACACCGCAAATGACGAAACGACAGATTGCACACAATTACCAAATCGATAGTCAAAATAGCCCTGGTGAGTGATGACCGGGCTTGATTTCGGTGAGCTTTTTCTCGATGGCCCACTTCACGGGAGGTAGTAGATTGCTAAGACGCAATACTATCTTTCGTGCCAGTTTGGCCGGCAGATGTTCATCGGTAAACAGTTTTACTACGCCATTGGTGCCGTAGTACATCACTCGGGTTTCCATGATATGGCGGTTCTGGTAACCCTTTAAAACGGCTTCCGAGCTATAGTCCTGATCGTTGTTTGTGGCGTCGATGATTTGCCTGGCGAGTAAATGCGCGCTGCTCAAACCCAGGTTAAAACCATGCGCGGTAACAGGGTGCATACCCACTGCGGCATCACCGATGAGTGCGAAATGTGGTTTGACGAACTGCCTTGCATGAACGCCGACCAGCGGGTAAGAGAATCGCCTGGAAGCCAGTGACATGCTACCCAGGCGTTGATCGAGATTCTGGCTGACGAAATCTACAAATGCTTCGTCGTCGAGCTTGAGCAAGCGATTGGCTTTGTCACTATCGGCAGTTACCACCACCGAACAGAGATCGCTGGCCAGTGGCAAAACCGCCAGGGTATGGCCGTATTGAAAGCACTCAAATGCGGTGCGTTGATGGTTTTCACGATGATTCATACGCACCACAATGGCGGTGCGCGCGAAGTCGTTGATGTCGGCGGAGATACCGGCCTGGCTACGTATTTTAGAAAACCGAGAGTCAGCAGCGACCAGAAGGCGAGTGTCGAAGCTACGTCCATCATCGAGCGAGACGTTATAGCCCTCGTCTGTTGTCGTAATGCTGGTGACGCTGGCGTTAAACTCAAACGACAGGTTGCTCTGCTTCCGGGTTAGCTGGTACAGGGTTCGACGGATGATGTGATTCGAAATAATGAATCCCAGTGCATCGAATGATTTTTTCTGACTGTCAAATTCCAGTGTGTAGGGTGAATCACCGTCGACTACGCAGGCTTTTGCTATGGGGCTGATATCGTCCTGGTCGAAACACGGCCAGACATCCAGCTCGCGAAGCAGTTCGCGGGAAGCGTGGGTGAGAGCGATGTCGCGTCCATCGTATGCCGGGTCGGCCATCGATGTTTCCGGGGCCTGTTCCAGTACCGTGATTGCCAGGCCACAGTTTCGCATTGAACGTAGGAAGGATAGCGAAGCGGGACCGGCGCCGACTACAATGATATCTTTTTGCATAGTTCTCCTCGTTGTTATCTGCGAAACTGCGGGCGGTATTTTGTCCAGCGTTTCGCTGCTGGTTTAACTCGTTTTTGCTATTGTATTCAAACTGGAAAAGTTAGGCATGACTTTTCCGGTAAACAGTTCGACGCTAGTTGACAATTTGAGCAGTGAAATTGATCTGGATCAAGTTAAAGTACGTTTATCTGAAGCGACTTAACCGTCCGCAACATAAAATGTATTATTCGAAAAGTAAACAGGAGGCAAGATGATCGAAACCTACCGGGGCGTTGTTTACCCTAATCAGCTGGATCACATGGAACATATGAATGTGCAGTGGTATACCTCCAAATTTGACGAGGCCACCTGGCATTTGTTTTCGAGGCTGGGTATTAGTTCGAATTATATTCGTGAGCACAATAGAGGTATGGCGGCACTGGAGCAGACCACGCATTATAAGGCTGAAGTCCTGGCGGGAGATTTGCTGGTGGTAAAGTCTAAAGTGCTCGAAATTAAAGACAAAACCATTCGTTTTGCTCATGTTATGTTTAATGCCGAGACTGAGGCTGAAGTTGCTACAACCGAGCTGGTTGCTGCACATCTGAATCGGCAAAAACGCAGGGCATGTTCGATTCCTGAAGAGATTCGGATAAATTGCATTGACTTAATGAAGGCAGGCGACAGCGATTAGGTCACTATTTTTTGCAGGGCTGCTCTGATATCCGCAGGGATCGGTACCGGTAGATTGTTTGCACGATTAACAAAAACATGCACGAAGTGACCAAAGGCACAAGCAACCGGATTGTCTTGCGTAAAAATAGCCAGACCATATTGTACTGAGCTATTTCCCAGCCTGTCCACTCTAAGACCTGCTTCGAGCAACTGGGGGTAGGCAACCGGGCTTTTATAGGTGCAGCCTGAGCTAACCACGACGCCGATTACAGGAGAGCTTTCCAGATTGAGACCTGCTTCTTCAATCAGATATCGATTGGCCGCGGTATCGAAGTAGGAATAATAAGTAACGTTGTTGACATGGCCGTAGTAATCGTTGTCCATCCAGCGCGTAGTTATTGGATAAAACTGCCTGTAATTGTCGCGGGTTTCCCGATCACTATCACTCATACTTCAGGGCTCCTGTTATTGCCAAAGAGTGACATTGTAATTGTTTCTAGTAAAAGTTATAACGTCGTGCTGGATTAACCATGGAGGATATCCTGGTGAATACCGCTACGCCCTGGTGATAATGTAGGGGCCAGCCTGCGTGTTCGTGCGCAATTTAATATGGGCAGACAGCTGGGTATGCCCCTACGGGAATTCCATCATTAATAAAAACAACATGCTACCGACCATCCGTCGCCCAACCCTGTTAGATATTTGCCGGTTGTTTTTCCTCGGCGCCATCTGGGGCGGTGCCTTCCTGTTCATTGCACTGGCACTGGATGATTTTGGTCCGGTCAGTGTTGCTGCCTGGCGGGTTTCACTTGGTGCGCTGGTGATGTTATGTATTGTTTATCTTATGCGAACGCCATTCCCGCGTGGCAGGAAAAACTGGTGGCTGATTATTCTGGTTGGTTTTTTAAACAGTGCGGTACCGTTTTTTCTGATTAGCTGGGGACAGCAGTTTATCAGTAGCGCGGCGGCCGCTTTATTGATGGCATCCGGGACATTCTGCGCTGTGCTGGTTTCACATTACAGCAGTGATGATGAACGCATAAATCGTTACCGATTGTTAGGGGTGATTATCGGTTTTGTTGGCGTCTTTGTGCTGGTTTTCTGGGACATTGTGGAAACGGGTTTTGGTGGTTTAAAAGGCCAGATAGCAGTAACTATCGCCGGCTGCAGTTACGCGATTTCTTCGGTGATATCCAGGCGTTTGTCGCATCTGTCATCGATTTCGACCTCGGCGGGTACCATGCTTACTGCCAGTCTGTATATGCTGCCATTGGCTTTCTGGCTGGAAGATCCATTCCCCGACAATGTTGGTACCGTTGCTTTATGGTCTTTAATCTATCTTGGTGTTGTTGCCACCGCACTGGCGATGACAGTTCGATTTGTCATCATCCGAATAAACGGTGCGGTGTTTATGGCGCAGGTCGGTTATCTTGTGCCCTTATTCGGTGTTATCTGGAGCGGTCTGTATTTTGCCGATGCTGTTAATCTGCAGACCATTCTGGCTTTGATTCTGATTCTTACAGGAATTGCTGTGTCTCGAATGGGAAATTGATAACCAGTTTTGACTTGAATCAATACAGTAAAGTTTTTAGTCTGTCTATAATCCAGACTTGATGTTTAATCCCGAATTTCTACCTGGAGGGCCCCTGTCATGTTTGAATCTCTGGCGCACTGGTTTGACTCGCTGGCTGAAGAAAGCAGGCTTTTTAACAACAGAAACGATGAAACATTGCACAGTGCTCTGGCTTCGGTGCTATACCACATAATAAGTGCGGATAAAAAAGTAGCGAATAAGGAAAAACATCAATTCGCACGGATCCTGAAACAGGAATTCGGTCTGGATGATGATCAGGTTAACCACCTGTTTGAAGCCGCGAAATCATCGACTGCCGACCCGCAGGATGATTTACATACGGTCAACCATTATCTAAAACAACAGCCTTTGGTGCGGATGAATTTTATGCAAAAACTTATCCAGCTGGTCGATATTAATGGTACTGAAGATAGTGAGCTGGCACTTTTCTATCAGACATTGCATGAAGTGTTCCCTGAAATTAAACAGGACTAGCAGTTTTATCCAGGCCTGAAAGGACTAGAGGGATGAACTACCCCAGCTACCGGTATCAGCCTGTGCCGTCGGCCAGTGCTGGTGATATTCGAGTTTATCGAGACCGCCATGGCCGGTTAATACCATCGTTTTCAATTTAAATCCTGCTTGATTGCGTTAACGATCAGGCGCGCAAAGTACTGTTGTACAGGATCCCAGTAGGGGGACAGTACACCACCATCGAAACCGTCGGAATAGCGCCCAGCCTGCATGCGTTCGATGACGCCAATATCTTCGTGGTTTAAATCACTCCAGTTCTGGATAACATGCTGGCGTGCCTGTAAGTATTTTTCTGAGTTGGCACCTTCGCCGACGAAGTAGAGCGCTATGGTCTCATGGCAACTATCGGACCCGGTGGGAGTGGCGATGAAAACATCGACCTGATCGGGGAATATTTCAAAACAGAAATTTGGAAACAGTACAAACCAGTCGCCGCGGTTGTGTTTCTCTTCAGGCAGGTTCGGGAACCAGGGTAATTGTCCGCCACGGGCCGGGTCAGCCTGTTTGAATTCGTAGCCGCAGTAAAGCAGGTGGTTTTCGAAATCGGGCGGGCATCGTTCATCCATACCGACGAATCCGTTTAACCAGGGATGGCAGGCGAATACGTGGTAGGGTTCGATAAAATTTTCGACTGCCAGTTTCCAGTTCGCTTTAATATCAAATTCGAGTGCATCGCAAAAATGCAGGTCGCTGAAATCATAACCCTCGAGTCTTTTTACTACGGGCTCTATATAATCAATAAAATTACCGGCATCGCCGCTCAAATTGACGAAGACCCAGTCGAACCAGGTTTCGCAACTCACTTCCTGCATGTCAGCGCGGTGACATGTTTCTGTGTTGATATCGTGCTTTTCACCGCCATGGAAATGAGGTCGAGCGATGAGTTTGCCTTCCAGATTGTAGCTCCAGGCATGGTTTGGACAAATAAACTTGCGACTATTTTTTTTCTCAACAACCAGTTTCGCGCCACGATGCCGACAGACATTGTGGAAGCCTCTTATCGAGCCATCATCACCCTTAACCAGCACCAGTGGTTGTCCTGCAACTTCAATCGGAATCATGTCGCCGACTGATTCCAGTTGGTGGGCAAAACCCACGAATACCCAGTTGTTACGGAAAACGGTTTGTTGTTCGAGTTTATAGAAGTCTTCGCTGGTATATGCAGAGTTCGGCAGTGATGATCCTTCGGCCACTGGCTTCTGCAGTCGACCATCCTCAAGCTGAGCAATAAATCTAGCCCTGGCCTGTTGTTGCTCTGTGCTTAATCGGGCCATGGTAATGCACCTTTATAGTCGATATTTCAGGGTGGAAGTTATTACTAGTTTTTTTCGATTGCAAGCGATTTAATAGCAGGTGAAATATTGTTGCGGGTTAACCCATGTATGAATGTCTCCTTCAGCCTGTCGATTTAGGCCCGACACGCATAGCCAACCGCATATTCAATCCTCCGCATGGCACTACTCTCGGGCATAAGGGCCAGGTAAGCGATGACCTGATTGCTTACCATGAAGCACGTGCACGCGGTGGTGTCGGTCTTATCATAATGGAAAGTATGACGCTGCATCCGAGCTATGGGTTTGAAGAGGCCTTTCTTTATGCCGGAGACGATAGAATTATTTCAGGATTAAACCGGCTCGCTGTCATCTGTCGGAAGCACGGCACCGCGGTGTTCGGCCAGTTATTTCATGCCGGGCGAGGTGTTCGGCTGAGTCATGATGGTTCAAGGCCATTGAGTTATTCGGCCTCGGATGTACCCGATGAACGTTATCGGGTGATACCAGTTCCCATGTCCACCGATATGATCTGGGAAATAATCGATAGTTATGCCAGCGCGGCTGGGCGACTTGCCGATGCTGAGCTTGACGGAGTCGAAATTCTGGCCAGTATGGGGTATTTGATTGCTCAGTTTCTGAATCCGCATACAAACCGCCGAGACGATGAATTCGGTGGTGATTTAACCAACCGCATGCGCTTCCTGCGCGAAATTATCAATCAATGCAGATTGCGCATCGGTAAAAATAAAACCCTCGGTATTCGTATTACGCTCGATGAAAAAACCGATAAAGCCATGCCGCCTGACGAGATCATCGAAGTTTGCCGCAGACTCGAAACCGATAATCATATCGATTACTATAGCGTGATATCGGGTTCTTCGGCAGCACCCGAAGGCTGGGTTCACGTTTTCCCGCCGATGGCGATAAAACAGGGTTTTGTGATCGACGATGCGGCACGCCTGAAAGCGGCGGTCGATAAACCCGTGCTGGTTGCCGGGCGAATCAATCAGCCGCAAATGGCCCGGTCGGTGATCGCTGAGAATAAAGCCGATATGGTCGGCATGGCTCGCGCACTGATTGCCGATCCCGAATTTGTAAATAAATTTGCCAGTCAAAGAGCCGATGAGATTCGCGCCTGTATCGGCTGTAATCAGGCCTGTGTCGGTCATCGGCTGGCGCATTTTCCGATTTCCTGTATCCAGAACCCGTTGAGCGGGCGCGAAAACAAACTGGGTGAAATCCGATCTGTAGCTGCTGGAAAACGCATTGTTGTGATCGGTGGCGGGCCGGCCGGTATGAAAGCGGCAGCTGTTGCGGCACAACGTGGGCACTATGTCGAACTGCATGAGAAAACGAGCAGATTGGGTGGGCAGGTCAACCTCGCAGAGGCGCTACCGGGTCGTGCTGAATTCGGTGGTGTAACCACAAATTTGCAGGCTGAATTGTCGAAATATCAAGTTAGAGTCTTTTTGAATTCCCATCTCGATGAGCCCAGACTTTTATCCATAAAACCGGACAGGGTGGTTATTGCGACGGGTGCAAAAACCCGCCTCCCCGAGGTCGAGGTTGAAGGTATCGATCTGGTCGATTCGTGGTCGGTCATACGAGGCGAAGCTGCAGTTGGCAAAAATATTGTAATAGCCGACTGGTCCTGCGACTGGAGTGGACTTGGCCTGGCTGAAAAATTTGCCTGCGATGGACATTATGTTCGTCTGTATTGCGGGGGTAGTGTAGCTGGAGAATCGATCCAGGCTATTGTGCGGGATCACTGGATTGGAATCCTGCATCGGCTAGGAGTCGAAATAGTCACCTATGCTCGATTTTCTGGTGCTGTTGGAGGGAGTGTTTATTTTCAGCATATGACTGCTGGTGAAGCAATCGTTTGCGATAATGTTGATACTGTCGTCAGTTGTTATGCCGCCCGGTCCAGTAGCGAATGTGACTGGGTTGAACAAATAGCCGATATAAGCGCAATAAAGGTTGGTGATGCGTTAGCGCCGAGAACAGTCGAGGAAGCCGTGCTCGAGGGTTTGAATTCGGTATGGAATTACTAATTGATATTATCGATAAGAGAATCACCGGGCCGTACAGCAAAACATTATAATGCATCGATAATTGATACTTTTTCAAACAAATAACGATAACTATCGATGGAATTAGTTTTTTTTCTTGTTGACAAGTGATAATTAGGTATATACTTAGGTTTGGTCACATAGTAAACCCTATATTTATTCTCAATCACTTCGAAGTCCTTCAACTATCTCGTATATCGTTTTTAAGTACTAGTCAAACTAGCGGCCAGCGAGCCTGATTTCAGGCTATTTTTTTTATTTATTTTTTTGGAAACACATATGTCTAACTCAGTTACCGGAACCGTAAAATGGTTCAACGAATCAAAAGGTTTTGGTTTTATCGAGCAGGAATCAGGTCCTGATGTATTTGCTCATTTTAGTGCGATTAGCGGTTCAGGATTTAAAACCCTTGCTGAAGGTCAGAAAGTAGAGTTTACGATTGTTGACGGTCAAAAAGGCCCTCAGGCAGAAAATATCGTCGCTCTGTAAGTGATTTAAGAAAGGCCCGTAATAAATGTTATGGGCCTTTTTGTTTTATTTCTCAGTCAATTGAAAGGTTATCTGATTTGCTTTATAAACCTTTCCAGCACAGCACAAACTTGAAATAGTTTGTCATCCCCACCGTTTTGCGCGGATACCATTAAACCCACTGGCGCTTCTTCGTTCTCATGGCAGGGCAGGCTAATCGAACAGCCGTCGAAGTAATTCACAGTCGCGGTATTACGCAGGCATCGCATATTAACAGTACGCATCTTGTCGACAGTATCAGTTTCTGAAATTGCTGGTGGTATACAGGCAACAGTTGGGTAAAGTAATGCGTCTGCCCCAGTTGCTCGAAACTGTTGATTAAAAGCTTCTATGATACGTGTTTTTTCGTGGTATCGATCGAGTTGTTGCTGATCGCTGATATCTGCACCGCTCATCATGCGTTGATAAACGAATGGATCGTATAGCTCGCTATGCGTTTCCAGCATTTCGTGATGTAAATGAAATACTTCGTGGATCACAATCGGGCGTTTCGCAAACATGTCGATTGCCTCATCGATAGCCGGTATTTTTTTAAACTCAAGTTGTATTCCATTGTCTTTTAAGACTGTCAAAGCTCTATTAAAAGCTGCATCAACCTCGGCATCAAGATCATTCAGCACCCGGCATTGCGGTACTACCAGTTTTAGATTCTCAGGTTCGCAGGCTTGAATTGTCGGCAGGCTTTGATCAGGTCTTAATTCTCCGCACATTAGCTGGTAGAGCAGGAAGCAGCTATCGACATCATTCGCCAGCGGCCCCGGTGCATCGGATGTTGGTGAGAGGGGATAAATACCACTTAGTGACATGCGTCCATAGCTGGGTTTGACACCAACGATAGCGTTGAATGCGGCGGGTATTCGACAGGAGCCTGCGGTATCCGAACCCATGCTAGCTACCACGATAGCTTCGGCGACACTAACCGCACTACCCGAAGATGATCCTCCCGGCAGGCGAGCGGTTTCACGATCCCATATCGACAAAGGCGTTCCATAATGCGTATTTATGCCCATGCCTGAAAAAGCGAATTCACTCATATTGGTTCGACCGGCAAAGAGCAGTCCGGCCTCACGCAGTGGCTGGATGACCTCCGCGTCCTGGTTTTCGATCGAACAAAGGCCTTTGCGCACCATCGATCCGGCTAGTGTTTGTTCGCCTTTCTGGTTAAACAGATCTTTTAGTGTGATCGGAATGCCGGCAAGTGGAGGTAACTGTTGACCACTATTTCTAGCTGAATCGATAGCCTTGGCCTCACCCACCAAATCCTCGTTGAGACGAATGAAAACCGACTCTGATTGTCGCGCGCGGGCTAATGTCTGTTCAGCGAGCTCCGTGGCGGTGACATCTCCTCGCTGGAGACCTGCGGACAGCTTGCGCAAAGATGCGGATGCAATCACGACTGAATCCAGGGTAACCCCGCTACTCTCCAGCCACCAATAGAATTGCGATGCCCGCTGCTATTCCTGTCGCCTTCAAACCCTTCGAGAATATTGTAGCAATGACGGAAGCCAGCCTGAGTTGCTGCCGCAGCTGCAAAGCGAGAGCGTACACCGGACCTACATAGAAACAGGATCGGGGAATCCTGATCGTGTGAGGCAGCCGTACATTGAGAGAGAAAATCCGGATTGAGCCTGTTGTCGGGGAAAAATATCCAGGGAACAAACTTTGTTTCCCTGTTTAGACTGCTGATATCAGGAATTCCGACGTAGGTAAATTCTGCATCGGTGCGTACATCTATAAGCATGGCATTGCCATCTTTTTTCAATAGATCCCAGCTTTGTTCTGGTGCTAAATCACCCCTGTAATCGCCTTCTTCAGCGCTGGGTAGTTTTGATTCGCTCATCGAGTATTTTTACCAGTTGGTTTTTATACGGGCCTCTTATATTCTAACAGTTTGGAATAGTACTGCGAATAATATGGCATCGTTACAGGATCAATTACTCAAAGCCGGTCTGGTAGATAAAAATAAGGCCAATAAAGTAAAAAAGGAAAAACAGAAAAAGGCCAATGCGAATCGCAGAGGTGGTGGAGAGGCTGGCGACCAGATTAAACAGGCGGCACAACTTGAACAGTCAAAAAAAGTAGAGCGCGATCGAGAGCTGAATAAGCAGAAACAGGCTGAAGCAAATCGGAAAGCCGTGCAGGCACAGATCAGGCAACTGGTACAGATAAACCGCATTGACAGGGAAGGCGGAGAGCTTGCGTATAGTTTTGTCGATCGGGGCAAAGTGAAAAATCTGTATATCGATGAGCATTTGCAAAAACAGCTTAGCCTGGGTCGATTAGCCATAGTTTCAATTACAACAAAAGGTAAGTTGGGTTATGAGCTGGTGCCGACTGGCATCGCTGAAAAAATAGCCGAGAGAGATTCATCCTATGTAGTTCAAATCCTGAAATCTGAAGAGGCTGAAACTGAGGATGATGATCCCTATGCAGCCTACCAGATACCTGACGATCTGATGTGGTAATTCTAGACTATGGCGACAATTTAAAACTCCGCTTCGCGCTGCCTGATCACTGCTGATAAAACTTCGTTATACGGCGTTGGTATATTTAGCTGCTTTCCCAGTTCCACCGCCATGCCATTAATCGCATCGATTTCAGAACGGCGTCGGGCATGGTGATCGAGCAACATCGAAGGTCGGGCGTCAGGCATCTTTGCCGCGAATGCGGCAATATATTCATCGGTGTTATCGAAAGTCCACTGAATACCTTTCGCCCGACCCAGTGCGTATACTTCCCGGGCACAACCACGAGCAATTTTTTCGGTGACCGCGTTTGCCAGTAGTTCGCCGAGCGTACAATTGAAAACGGTGCAGGGTCCGCTAAAGCTGACATTGGAAATATACTTGCTCCAGATATGTTGATCGATATTATCAAAGGCTGTAGCGTTAAATCCGGCATTCTGCCAGACTTTGGTAAGGGTCTGTAATCTGTCTGTTATGCCACCGTTCATTTCTCCGATACGGATCAGGTTCATCGCATTGTGGTGGGCCTGCCCCGGACCTTTCATCGAAGCACCAAAACCGTCAGCAACACCGAGTAGCACATTATCGACTGCTA
>JAAEOZ010000175.1 GCA_024222685.1 Gammaproteobacteria bacterium
CTTGATCTGTTCGCGTTGTTTCCATTCGTGATTGCGCGGCAGCGCGACGATAAAGGGTTCATCGTAAAGCGGCGCGGTTTCGATACCCGGTTCGTCGAAGGGGTAGGAAATGATGATCGCGTCGAGAGCGCCCTGCTTGAGTGACTGGAACAGGTTGGCGGTGAAATTTTCTTCGATAATCAGTTTCAGGTTGGGTGCGTTCTGGCGCAGTTTAGGGATCAAACTGGGTAACAGGTAAGGGCCGATGGTATAGATCACTCCGAGCTTGAACTGACCCGACAGGGGATCTTTTCCCTGCTGCGCGATTTCAGTCAGAATTTGCGCTTCCTGCAGCACGATATAAGCCTGGTTGATGATTTGCTGACCGATTTCGGTGATGCGGATTTCATTCTTGGAACTACGTTCGAACAGGCGAACACCAAGTTCTTCTTCCAGTTTCTTTATCGCAATACTTAGGGTAGGCTGGCTCACGAAGCAAGACTGAGCAGCCTTGCCAAAATGGTTCTTTTGCGAAACTGCGACGATGTACCGAAGTTCGGTGAGGGTCATAATAGTTAAAATTTATTGATGATTCGATAGATTTTGCATAAAACGATCTTGTTTGCAATCAATAATTACTATGAAAAAAATTCTACTTAAGTTCCTGACAATCGAGTCGGTTGAATCTGACC
>JAAEOZ010000176.1 GCA_024222685.1 Gammaproteobacteria bacterium
CAGAATACTACAACCTTTTGGAACTCTCATAGCGTTAAAACCATAATGTAACTATGGCAGTAATTACCACAATTACTTAGGAGCTAATTCCCAAAAACGCCACCAATCCAGCTCTTTTACGAAAAACCCCAGTTTTAACCCCTGAGGTAAAAGAAAAGTTACTGATTTGCGTTTTTCCCTGGCAAATCAGGTACTTTAATCTGGCGGAGAGTGAGGGATTCGAACCCTCGATACGTTGCCGTATACACACTTTCCAGGCGTGCTCCTTCAACCACTCGGACAACTCTCCTAATTCAATTTCCCGACTAGCTGTTATCGAGTAGATTTCAGCTAGTTATGCAGGGCGCGAAGACTACAGTATTGCAGTTTTGCTATCAATCCCCTGTTAACCTGTTTTGATTTTAATAGTCCTGCAAAGCGGTTATGTTTTTCATTTACAGTCGTTGAAATTTGGTAACATGCTTTCTTTTTTCAAATCGTGCACCAATGCTTACCGTTATATCTCCCGCTAAGACACTTGATTACGAAACACCAACTATAACTGAGGAGTACACTCAACCAGCGCATTTGCGACAATCTCGCCAGTTGATTAAGCAACTGCGAGAATTCTCCACTGATGATTTATCCTCACTAATGAATGTCAGCAGCAATATTGCTGAGCTTAATGCACAACGCTTCAAACAATGGAAAACGCCTTTTAGTCCTGAAAATGCCAGACAGGCTTTATTCGCGTTTAAGGGTGATGTTTATATCGGGCTTGACGCATATAGCATGAATCAAAGCAATATCGCTTTTGCCCAGACACATTTACGCGTGCTGTCGGGACTTTACGGATTATTACGCCCACTCGACCTCATGCAGCCTTATCGTCTCGAAATGGGTACTCGTCTACAATTCGAGGAAAGCAGTAATCTTTATCAGTTCTGGAATAACAGGATTACTGATAGCATTAATAAAGAACTAAAATCTATGGATAATCCTGTTCTGATTAACCTTGCATCAAACGAGTACTTCAAATCAGTCCAGCCTAAAAGAGTAAAGGGCGACATCATATCACCTGTTTTCAAGGAATATCATAATGGCAAATACCAGATCATCAGTTTCTTTGCGAAGAAAGCCAGAGGTTTAATGTCACGCTACATCATTGATCAGGAAATATCCGACCCTGAATCGATCAGGAGTTTTAACACCGAGGGATATGGATTTGACGGTGCTCTTTCCAATGGTAATAACTGGGTCTTCAGTAGAAGACAGTAGTCTTCGGGCAAATCAGTTGTCCCTGTTATGGCCGAACTATCAAAATTCTGGCATCGAGTTCAACTGATAACCGGTCTGGTTGCTGCCATGCTGGTTTTAATGGCATTGATATTTCAGCCTGGCATCACCAGAAAACCGTTAAATCAACTACAAAAAATTCAACAACGCGGTTATATCCGCATTCTTACGCTTAATAACGCATCAACTTACTATCTTGATATAGACAGTCCAAGCGGTTTCGAGTATCAGCTTGCACGCTGGTTTAGTGAATCTATCGGCGTTGAAGCAGGTTTTGTTGTCGTTGCACAGTTCGCAGATTTGTATACCGAACTCCTGTTTGGTACCGGCGACATCGCTGCCGCTGGACTATCAGATGCAGAATCAGAATTTAGTAGGGCGGTAATATATGGCCCAAGATACTACGAAGTTAAAAGCCAGTTGCTATACCGTGGCGGAAACGTCGAGAAGCCCGGCAGTCTTGACGATATCGGTGATAAAAGTATCCATATCATACGGGGTACAAGTCATTCCAGATTGTTACATAAATTAAAAAAGCAATACCCGGAACTCATCTGGACTGAAGTCGATGACATAGCTACTGAAGAACTCATTGAACAGGTAGACAATGGAACGGTAGATTATATTATTGCCAACTCTCACGAAATTGCGTTGCAGCGCCGTTTCTTTCCAGAACTTCGTATCGCTTTTGAACCTGGTGAACCCCGCCAGTTACGCTGGGCATTCAATCATGCCGAAGATGATAGCCTACAAAAAGCAATTGAGGATTTTTTCCGTCAAATTGAAATTGATGGCCGTCTTGAACAGCTCATTCATCGTCATTATAGCCATGTCGCCCGATTTAACTATTCCGATATCCAGACATTTAACCACCACCTTGAAACCCGCCTGCCGAAATATCAGCATTTATTCAAACAGGAAGCAGAGAAAGTTAATCTGGACTGGCGACTGCTGGCGGCCATCGGCTATCAGGAGTCCCTCTGGAATGCTCGCGCAAAATCCCCTACAGGTGTGAGAGGCCTGATGATGCTTACTCAGGTAACCGCTAAACAGATGAAAGTTAAAAACCGACTCGATGCCGAACAAAGCATCGGTGGTGGCGCCCGATATTTTAAGACTGTTCACAATCGAGTGCCTGAACGTATTCTCGAACCCGATCGCAGTTGGCTGGCTCTGGCCGCATATAACGTCGGTTTTGGCCATGTAGAAGACGCCCGGAAAATTACTAAAACACGTGGCGGAGATCCTGATAAGTGGATAGACGTGAAAGAAAACCTGCCGCTACTGGCTCGTAAAAAATGGTATAAGTCCACCAAATACGGGTATGCGCGTGGATGGGAACCAGTGAAATATGTCGAGAATGTACGTCAGTACTATGAGTATCTCACCGGTACTGAGATTAAAGCCAGGCGTAATTCGGGTGAACTTGAACAATTGATTCCCCGAGAAGATTTGCCTATAGCGCCCAGCCTTTGATAATTGTAATTTGCGTGATGCTTTTATTATAATGCCTTACTTATTGCTCATTGGTAGTTTGGGATATTAAGCGACCTATTGATATCCACTGTCTGGATGACCCCAAACAGCTATGCAGACAAATTCTAAATTTAAATTATTGATGCACTCAACTTTAGCAATTCGACGTTTCAGTCGGACTCCAATCAGGCACAGATTTGATTCGATTGTTTCTGTACGCTCATTAATCGATGAACTTCTAACTGGGAAGATTTTCCACGAATATCCACCTTGCCTATGGATTCAATCGGATAGTTCGCTGTCAGAAGTCTGAAGGTATAGTCGGAAATCAATACAGATGAGTCGTATCGTTTGTTAAGTTGTTCGAGCCTTGCTGCAAGATTGACAGCATCCCCGTGAACCGTGTAGTTGACCCGATCCCCTGCACCGATATTTCCTGCAAAGATACTACCGCTATTTATGCCGATGCGAGTACGCAGTCTGACACCAGAGAATTCCTGACTATCGACAACCTGCTGTATGGCCATGGCGGCACGTACTGCCTGATCTGCATGGTATGAGTCTTCTGTAGGCACATTGAAGGTAACCAGCATAGCGTCACCCTGAAATTGATTCACAACGCCTCCATATTGCGCAATAGCGGGAATCACTGCTTCAAAATAATCATTGAGCATGCTGGCTACCTGCTCAGGTCGCATTGATTCCGAGATATGAGTGAAATCAGCAATATCGGTAAATAGAATCGTAGCTATGGTCTGGACTGGCTTTAGTTTGCCCTGCCCTGACACTATCTCACTGACCAGTTTTTCGGGAACATATCGACCAAAAATCTGCCGAATAACATTGAGTTGCTGACGAGTTTCATCGCGTAAGCGTTTCTTTTCGAGACTGGCTTTGACCCGAGCTCTGAGTAACACAGTATTAAAAGGCTTGCGAAAATAATCATCAGCCCCGGCCTCTATACAGCGGACAATATTTTCAATCTCATCCTGTGCTGAGATCATAATGACGGGTATGCCGCACAATTCCGAATCCGCCTGGATTTGTTCGAGAACCTCGAAACCATCCATTTCGGGCATTAAAACATCGAGCAATACCAGATCTATGCTAAGTGCTTTAAGTGTAGCCATGGCTGCAATACCATCTTCCGCCTCAACAATATTCGTATAACCTTCTCGAATTAAGCGATGTTTCAAGGTATAGCGATTATCGTCGTTGTCGTCGACCACAAGTATTCGCGATGAGGGTTCCGCAGCCATGTTTATGATGTCAGCCATTACTGAGATATGATCAGGCGGCAAAAGGCCGTTGCTTACTATGCGCGATCGATTTGCAAACTTCTTCGATATGTCGATGATCCGTGCCGCAACATCCTCCCATCACACGCAAATGCCTGAATACACGATTCAATCTGACATAGTCCTGACCGAATTCAATGGGGTTTCCATCGTCAAGTTCGGTAGCTTCATCAAGTTCCGCATGGCTTTTACACGAAGCATTTGCCCGTATACCGGCTATTCGGTCCATCCACCCTGCATCTCTGTCCAGTGCCTGTTCAAAATGCGATGGATGGGCGCAATTGATCATGTAATAAATCGGCGTCGCTTCAGTTGCCACGTCCACGACACTAATTGCATTCCTGAGCGACATACCATCAGGCAATTTGCCATCGGTTTCTACAGTAAATGAAATAGCGACAGGTATGCCCGCTTCCCGCGCCGCTCTGGCTATTCCGATTGCCTCATCTGCATATGTCATAGTAACTGCAGTAATCATATCTGCGCCAAACTCAGCTAAAGCCTGAATCTGGTGACTGTGATATTGTCTAGCAGATTTCGAGTCGAGGATCTCCGCCGGATTATAACCATCATCCTGTGGACCGACGGCACCATTAATGATAATAGGACTGTCTTCACTGTCATATTGATCCCGAATTTTTCTCAGAATTGAAATACTCGCTCTGTTGTAATCGCGAATTTCATCAGCCGTATAGCCAAGTTGCTTTCCCCAACCGCTACTGGCACGCCAGGTTGGTGTATCAAGTACCAGACCGAATTTGTTTTGCCGGGCTATATCAATATAGTTCCGGTAATAATCTTTCAAAGCTTCGGTTCCCGATGTACTGTTCAACAGATGAAATGCAGCAAATAGTGGCAAATCGACATCCTTTTGAAAAACAAAAGTAGTTTCCAGGCCACCGTCGGTAATAAATATTCTGTTACCTTGATGAGGTAACAGTCGAGTTTTTATAGCAGATTGCATTGCCATGATATGTCTCCATTAATCGTTACCGGGCTTCCGAACAGTAGCCAGGCAGGGGAGATTATCGATATAACGTGTTTCCGTATAATGTCTATTTATCGGAAAATTGTTTCAATTGTTTCATTTAACTGAAAACATATCCCGGTCTGGAACTGGAAAAAGATGAAGATGTGCCAGCTAAAAATGTCCTGCCGGGTTCAAAATACTTGTTTCATGCAAACAACATCGTTAGCATCTGGCACCATAAAGTTCGAGAAGATCCAATAATAATTCCTGTCGAGGCTTTTTAGGGAGGTATTCCGGATGAAACAACTGGCTGTAAAACTGATCATCATATTTTTGTCGATCACAGTAGCTCGGGCTGAAATTTTAATAGGAGTAGCGGGACCGATGACCGGATCTCGCGCCTGGTCAGGTCAGCAGTTTCAACGCGGCGCCGAGCTCGCTGTGGCAAATATTAATGCTGCCGGCGGCGTACTCGGCCAACAGTTAAAACTCATTATTGCCGACGACGCCAATGACCTGCATCAGGCTAAGGCAGTGGCCAGCAAACTGGTTTCCGACCGGGTATCCCTGGTGGTCGGTCATCGAGCCTCCGATATGACCAGAGCCGTCACCGATATATATGCAGCGGCTGGCATAATCCAGATCACGCCTTCTTCGACAAACCCCGAATTAACAGAACAGGGAATTCAGAGCCTTTTTCGGGTTTGCGGTCGAGATGATCAACAGGCAATTCTGGCAGGCGGCTACCTGGCACAGTCGTGGAAAGAGAATGCTATAGGAATAATTCATGATAAATCCTCCTACGGTAGCGGTCTCGCCAGAGCAACACAGAAATATTTGAATGAGCAGGGCGTACGTGAAATGCTGTTTCACGGATTTGCTGCCGGGGAGCTCGATTACAGTTCGCTGCTAAATGAAGTAAAACGCCGAAAAATTGAAGCCTTGTACGTCGGTGCCTATAGTGCTGAATCGGCCCTCATCGTACGACAGGCACGAGACGCTGGTATCGACTTTCAGCTTATCTCGGGCGATGCTTTGCATAACTCTGATTTCTGGCTGATAGCCGGTGAGGCCGGTAAAGGCGCCCGCTTCACCTTCGATATTGACCCGAGATCACGCCCACAGGCAGATGCCATTGTTCAACAGTTTCGAAAAAATGGCTATGAACCAGAAGGTTATACACTACATACCTATGCTGCAATTCAAATCTGGGCATCCGCGGCTCAGAATGCCAGCTCAGTCGACTATCATGCGGTCGCTAAAATCATGCATGAAATCGAGTTTGATACTGTCCTGGGGCCAATCGAGTTTGACCACAAAGGCGACCTGAGAACGCACAGCTATACCTGGTACACCTGGCAGAATGGAGAACCCGTCAGGCGATGAGCAGGATTCGTGATCTCTGATGAAGTTAAAATTTTCCAGTATTCGAGTTCGATTATTGCTTTGCTTCATGCTGATCAGTGGATTTGCTGTGGTTGGCGCCCTGACTGCAAACTATTCGTTCCAGCAAGTCAGTGAAGCCTTACAGTCGATTACGCGTCATCAGTTGCCCGCAGCGCTGTCTGCAGGAGACCTGGCACGTTCAGCCGAACGTATCGTTGCAATTGCACCTCGCTTACTTAATGCCAGAAATGAAGCAGAACAGGCCAGTGTGCATCAGCAACTGGAAATTGAAACCACTCGCCTGAACAGCCTGCTGGCGTCATTGCGAGATACGCTTAACAGGCATGATTTCGAAACGCTCTCCCCCGCTGTCACTACCCTGCGGGAAAACCTGAATAAGCTGGATTCAATTGTCGGCACTATCCTACAACTGGCAAGTAATAAAAATGAACTCATTAGACAATTTGATGAAGACTATATTTCCTTTGAGCGCATTTTGGCACCACGACTACTCGCCGCTCAGGCGCGCTTGCAGCAATTGCAAAATGCAGCGGAAAAAAAGCAGGCTATCAATATTGCCGAACTGGTCGAGGCAACAAGATCGGTGCAGCCACTACAGCAACTGCAACTCGAAGTTCGAGCATTGCGTGATAGCCTGCTGGAAGTTGCCAGCGAAATCCAGCTCAACAATCTTGCACTTTTATCATTTCCTGTCGAACGATCAAAAAGCCGTATAAATGCATTGCTCGAAGAATTACCGGGCGATTTACAATCTGCACTAAGCCCTCAGATCATCCTGATTTTCCGGTATTTAACAGAACCACTTAGCATCATTGCCGGGCGAACCAGAGAATTGTCGGCGATCAAAAAAGGGCATCATTTATCAGAGGAAAACAAAGTTTTATCACAACGCTTAACACAAGCCGTCGATGAACTCTCAGCCAGTACATTCGCTGCTATCAATGCTGCAAACCAGGAAGTGGCAAAAGTACAACGCGAGGGTCAGATAATCGTCCTGGTAGTAGTATTCCTGGCACTGCTGAGTTCGGTTCTTATTATCTGGTTATATGTCGACAGGAGAATAGTGAGTCGATTAAAGTCCCTTAGTGACAACATGGAAGCCATTGCTGGCGGTAATTTGCAGAAGCAGATATCCGA
>JAAEOZ010000177.1 GCA_024222685.1 Gammaproteobacteria bacterium
ACTCGTCCACCGCGTCCAGTAAGGACTCGGCCAGGTTGCCATGATGGTAGCCGCGTTTTTGCTTGCGTTTGAAGCTCATTTCTCGAGATCGCCCCTTGTTATGTGGACAGTGTTCACTTTTTTTCTGATTTTACTTGAAATCTATATAAATATGGGCATATTATATGCGAACGTTGTTCACATAAGTCAACTAATTTTAACCAGGCAGCACAAGAAAACTGCCTAAACAGTCAAATTCAGGAGATCGAAATGACATCTTCAACCGCCACAATGAATAACAATGGAACTCACGATAGAGGCAGCGGATGCTGCGGATTCGGCGCTAGCGCCAACTGGTCCGTCACCAACATCGTTGCCATGGTTATCGGATTTGTGCTGTTCTGGCCACTCGGCCTGTTCATGCTGTACTGGATTTTCAATGGCCGCAACGTGATGGACATGCGGAGTCACCTTGCTGAAAAATGGAACCGATTCAAGGGTAACGAAACCACGGGGGCAAGTGGTACTGAGAATCAGGTCTTCAACGACTATCAGCAGACGCAATTCGATCGAATTCGCGAAATCAAGGATGA
>JAAEOZ010000178.1 GCA_024222685.1 Gammaproteobacteria bacterium
AGCCTGATTATGACTCAGGTTTTAGATGTTTTCTTCTCTTTGTTGTTGGTCGTTGAGAAGGAAGGCCCGAGTTGGTTGTATTGCGGCGAATTAGCTACGGGCAATAGTCCCGTAAAATTCCCGCACAGCAATCAGCACAAAGCAATGGGGAATATTTAAGTTATTGATTTTAAATGATAAAACTGGTGCCCAGGGGCGGAATCGGACTGGTCCGCACTCGGCGGTCCGCGCTCGGCACCGACACGAGGATTTTCAGAAGGAGCGGTAACTTATAATTATTTATTTTTCAACTACTTACGGGGCGTCCGTTGCTCCCGCCTGCATGACTAAGCATAACGATGCATAACTAAAACCCGCAAATCTCCGTATAAAACCTGGCTGGTGTCCAGCCAGATATCGGGTTGTTGTCGCGTGAGTCAAACTATCAACTCGATAGATATCACCCCTTTTTACTATTCTCAAGCCAGGGCAAGTTGCCCTGAGTTCTCTAATTCACTAACCCAGTCGACTACCTCGCCCCCTTTTAACAGCAGTAATTCACCCGCGTGCAATGGGCGCCAGTCACTGTCGGTGAGTGGCATGGTCGATACCAGGGTGACCTTTTGCACCCGATCGGGGATTCGAGTTTCACCGAGGCCAGTTCCGAATGCCCGAGACCGTAATTGCAACTAACCGAGATGTAATGCAGGCCGGGCGCACGAATCGAGCCGTCGGCCCGCTGGTGAACATGCCCGTGAACAAACATGACGTCGCCATCGGAATACAGAGAATTTACCGGCCCAATCCGGCAGGCGCGGCCTGAAACTTCGCAGACTTCCAATGCGAACATAGCGTCCTTTTATTCCCGGCCGATACCTGCCTGAAGTCGTTATCTTGTCGTTCTGCGGTGCGTGCAGGGGGCTTGCTTTAGCAGAAGATACCCTGCCTGGTTTACAAAAACCTGATTTCTTTGGCTTCGCGTCCGTCGAGCTCGCATTCAAAGGGTTTGGTTGTCCAATTTTCGCTGTCATTCTCACGGAAACGAACAGCACCTGCGAGTACTTGATCGGTGGATGGCTTGGGGTTACTAAAACCAATACTGATGTATTGAGGAAATAACCCAGACTCCAAAATCAGCTTCTTGCAGTGCAACTTCGGACAGCTGCCAATCGCGTAAGTGGGTAGGGGCAGCTCGCAGTTTACGACCGATATTTTACCCTCGATCACGGTAATTTTGGGCAAACTCTGAACCCACAATACCCCCATGCCGGCAACTGCAGCAATAAAAGTGATCAG
>JAAEOZ010000179.1 GCA_024222685.1 Gammaproteobacteria bacterium
ATCGTACTAGGACTTCCGATTCGTGGTATTGCTCAGAATACCGATACAGGAGTTGGTGGTTCGTGGGTGGGGGTCTACCTGGCTCACCCTGACCTGTTTCAAGTCGAGATTGAGATTACACAGAATTCGAAGGCAGCAGGCGGTCTGCTTACCGGTGCGTTGATTAATTATCCTACTTCACTGATTAGATCTACACAACGAACGACTCCTTATAAATACTCAATCACCGGGAAACATGATCCCAAAACCGGCTATATAGAACTCCAGGTAGAGAAGCTACTGGAGCCGGAAGGCGGGAGGCGTACAGTTTACCCTTTCTACGGGATTTACGACCGTAATACGGATTCTCTGGTCGGCTTTCTGGATACAGGGCGATCGGGACACGGTATCGATTTGCCAATCTACTGTGTACGTGCCTCGCAAAAAGAAACACTAAGCGATTTCATCCGCCAAATCACAGGAGTGAATGAGACAGAGGCAGAAGAGCAGCATATCGAAGAAAAGAAAGTGTTAGCTGAGCAGCATTACATTGCGCAGGAGGGCACCAGGCGACGAACGGATGCGAAAGCACAGGTGGCTACTCGTAGAAATGATACGTATCGGATTCAGCGGCAGATTGAGAATTTGAAGAGTCAGATCGAATCGCAGAAGAATATAATCCGCAACGCTGATTGGCGAATTGACAAGGGAGGGAATTATGTTGCGAGTGCAAAGAAGAAGAAAGACAGAGCAAAGAAGAAGATAGGCAAGGCAGAGACTAAACTCAAAAAGTGTGAGGCAGAACTTGCCGATATAAACGCGTCGAGTATGCCTGCACAAGTTTCGCCTACTGGGACCGAGGGTAATTCGAATAAAAATCAACAACGACCCAGAGACTTGGAGCGAATACTCAGAATGGAGGATCTCCAACGCCGTTATCGAGGGGTAAAAGCGTTTATTCTGAAGCTGGAATCAGACCTCCCCCGAAAAAATGATCGCTCGA
>JAAEOZ010000180.1 GCA_024222685.1 Gammaproteobacteria bacterium
AGCGTCTATTGATGCCTGCCCCCCAGACGGCTTAATCAGTAGCAATTTTTGACCTGGATAGATGGTAGAATTAACTGAAATTTTATTCCATTTCGCAAGTTCCCGGTAATCCAGTCCATATCTCCATGCAATTGAGTAAAGTGTATCGCTTGGCCTGACCTGGTACCAGCCTCGGCTGCTGGAATACTGATTTACTGCATGTGGATTAATGCAGCCGCTGACGAGGATAAACATAAACAGAGCTATAATTGTTCTGACAGGAAACCTCATGATTTACAGGTAATAAGTTACAATAAAAACTAGTAGTATGATAACAATTGCCCAACCGATTCGTTCAATATACTGAATCAGTTTAGACTCTATGGCTGGACCAAATTTAGCCAGGCACCAGGCTAATAGAAAAAATCTCAGCCCTCGACCAATCAGAGATGCCACAAGAAATGGAATGATAGCAAGACTGAGCACCCCTGCAGACAGGGTGAATAATTTATACGGAACAGGCGAAAAGCCGGCAATTAAAACTGCCCAGAAACCCCAGATTTCAAACCAGTTCATGACTACGTCAAACTTTTGCTGATATCCCCATTCGACTACAAAAGGCTGCACCTGATCAAATAAAAATGCGCCAATCATATAACCAGTCATTCCACCGATAACTGATGCAATTAATGTAACTGAAGCAAATCGCATTGCCCGTTCCGGTCTGGCAACTGACATTGGCGCAAGCATGACGTCAGGCGGAGGGAAAGGTAAAACAAATGACTCAAGAAAACTCAAAACTGCAAGGTAATTCAAAGCCTGTGGCTGCCTGGCAAGTTGCATAACCTTAACATAAAGCTTTTCGAACAAGTCGCTAACCCAGTCCTGATAACAGGGGCACAAAGGATACTTTAGTCATAGGCTCTTCAACCAGCCCCTGAGCAGTGCGGGTTAATTTAATCAGCGTTTGATCACGGCCGTCATCATATGGAAATATCATCATACCATTGTCGGCAATTTGCTCGACCAGCGCATCAGGAATCTCACTGCATGCCGCCGTCATGATAATCCGATCGAACCGATAAGCGGGATTTGGCCAACCACCGTTGCCATCCGTATGACGTAGCTGAATATTAAAAAACTCGAGCTCGGCCAACCTCTGTTTGGCCTGCTTATGCAATGCCTCTATGCGCTCCACGCTATAAATTTGATGAAATATACTCGCCAGAACAGCAGTCTGATATCCACAACCAGTACCAATTTCAAGTACTGAGTTTGGTTTACCTTCCCGAAGTAAACTCTGCGTCATCAAGGCGACAATAAAGGGTTGTGAAATTGTCTGGCCGTATCCAATTGGTAGTGCGGTATCTTCATAGGCTCTGTGCGACAGGGCCTCGTCAACAAAAAGATGTCTGGGTATTTTGCCCATCACATCAAGCACCAGTTCGTCATCTATACCCTGGTCTCTAAGTCGCTGAATCAACCGATCGCGGGTACGCTGCGAGGTCATTCCGATACCTTGATGATTAGCTTTGGATAAATTCATATTAGGTCTTTAATTAATAGTCGAAAGCCAGCTTTGCAAGTTTTCAATATGGCTATGTCTGGTCAGATCAATTTGCAGGGGTGTCACAGATACCTGCTGATGTTCTATGCAATAAAAATCTGTACCCGGACCGGCATCCTGTGCCTCACCCGG
>JAAEOZ010000181.1 GCA_024222685.1 Gammaproteobacteria bacterium
ACCATTCGCTTCATCTGCCTGGTGTGTGCCGGATTTTGCATAGCCTGCGACATTCCGGAACCCATTCCCGGTAATTTGTCAATAAGGCTGCCTAATCCACCCATTTTATCCATCTGAACAAATTGATCTCGCAAGTCTTCGAGGTCAAATCCCTTCCCCTTTTTAACTTTTTGCACCAGCTTTTTGGCTTTATCCTGATCGACCTTTTCATGGGCCTGTTCGACCAGCGATAAAATATCACCCATACCGAGTATACGAGATGCCATTCTGTCTGGGTGAAAGGCTTCGAGCTTGTCTGTTTTCTCACCCGAACCAATATACTTGATTGGTTTCCCAGTTATATATCGAACCGACAGGGCGGCACCACCCCTGGCATCACCATCGGTTTTAGTCAGCACCACCCCGGTTAATGGCAATGCTTCACCGAATGCCTTAGCCGTATTAGCTGCATCCTGACCGGTCATACTGTCAACAACGAACAGCGTCTCGCTGGGTTTGACTGCATCGTGAAGACTTTTTATTTCGTCCATCATTTGTTGATCGATTGCGAGCCGACCAGCGGTATCCAGAATCAGCACGTCAGCACTCTGTTTTCGTGCCGATTGCAGGGCTGCACGTGCAATATCTACCGGTTTCTGTTTGATATCACTCGGATGGAAAACCGCATTGACCTCATGAGCCAACGTTTCGAGTTGATCAATTGCCGCAGGCCGATAAATATCGGCACTGGCTACCATAACTGTCTTTTTATCGATCTCGATCAGACGACGTGCCAGCTTGGCTACAGTAGTGGTTTTACCGGCCCCCTGTAAGCCAGCCATAAGTATAGTGACGGGTGGTTTCTGATTTAAGTCGAGCGCATCATGTTGATGCCCCATCACCGCAACTAGTTCATTATTTACAACCTTAACCAGTGCCTGACCAGGTGAAAGGCTGCCGATCACCTCCTTACCAAGTGCCTTTTCTCGTACCTTATCGATAAATTCCCGAACCACAGGTAACGCAACATCAGCTTCGAGTAGAGCCTGGCGAACTTCGCGTAAACTATCCTGAATGTTTTCTTCGCTGAGACGCCCCTGGCCACGCAGGGATTTCAGTGTATTTGATAGTCGATCGGTTAAGTTTTCAAACATTTATGGATTCTCTGAAATCGGGTTGTTGTGGGCAATGAATAGAACGGCGGCTATGCCAGTGCCAGACCCGGGAAAAGATAGCTACCAGTACAGGCCTGCTATAGCTTAAATATCTCGCTTCCTCGCAGATATTGTACGTTAAAGTCAGGCATAGCTTCAACGCATTCGCGATATATCAATTCTTCCTCTCCGGGTTTGAAGTGTGTCAGCCAGACATCCGGACGATGGTTTAATTTGATAATATCTTCACCAAGCGTTGTCGGACAATAATGTTTGGAGAGTTGGCTGATTTCGATGTCATTATTGGAAAACGCTGCTTCGACAAATAGTAAATCGATATCGCCATACAGGTTTAGCACATCCCACAATGTGTCATTTGTTGTGGTATCTCCACTAAATGCCACGGTACCTTTGTTTCCGAGAACACAGTAGCCAACTCCGGGAACGGTATGATTAACCGGAATCATTTCAAACTGACGTGATCGAATTGTTAATTTCTCACCGGGTTTCATAGGCCTGAAGCGAAGTGACGGACGTTCTTTTGTGGGTAATTCAGAAAAGTCAGGCCAGATAGTCCAGTTAAAAATATGCTGCTTCAATGCGCCAATTGTTTCTTCCTGAGCATGCACAACAATAGGTTCATCGTGCACTCCGAACATGCTGTCAGCAAGCAATGGTAAACCGGTTATATGATCCATGTGTGAATGCGTCAAAAAAATATGCCGTATGCCCGTCATCTGGTTAAGCGGTAAATCGCCGAGACCTGTGCCTGCGTCTACGAGGACATCGTCGTCGATTAAGAATGAAGTAGTACGAAGGTTTGCCCCTATGCCACCAGACCAGCCTAAAATTTTTATCTGCATGCGTCTAAATATATTCTTAGAATTGTTGGTTTCTGGAGGGGTTATAGCAAATTACACAATAATTATCTCAATTTAGCGTGTAAATTTTTTGAAAACTGAACTATTGCCGCTAGTGCGAGCGCATTAATTTTCAGTTACACTCCGCAGACTAAGCCATTGACCATAAAAGATGTATTCCATCCTAGCCAGCGTTCTTGCTACAGCTTTTTACTGTCTGTCCGCATTTTTGATTTTCAAGCAACTGAATCAGTCCAATCAGAAACGTTGGGTTGTGCTGGCGCCAGCCCTATTGGCAACATTGCTTCAGTCTATTTTACTCAACAATCTTATCTATCAGGGCGAGGGGTTGAATTTTAATTTTTTTACTACCTTTTCACTTATTAGCTGGTTAATCTCTATACAGATTTTACTTAGCGCTTATTTTATGCGCATCGAGAGTCTTGGAATCGCCATTTTCCCAATAAGCGGGCTCGCCAGTATATTTGCAGGTATGGACTTCCCTGTGCATTTAATTTCAACCGGTGACAACGCTATTCAGGGTCACATACTTATTTCCATCGTGGCTTACGCACTTATCACTCTCGGGGCTTTTCAGGCGAGTTTACTTGCTTACCAGGATCACGCCATACGATCACACCACCCAGGTGGCCTGATACGATTCCTGCCACCACTTTACGATATGGAATCGTTTCTTTTTGTCTGCCTGGGATTCGGTTTTGCCTGTTTGAGTATTTCATTAATCAGTGGCTTTTTCTTCCTGGAAGATATCTTCGCTCAGCATCTCGTTCACAAAACAGTTCTATCAATAGTTGCCTGGTTTATACTTGGCATACTCATGTTCGGACGAATTAAATTTGGCTGGCGTGGCAGAAAAGCAATTCGCTGGACATTGACAGCTTTTGTTTTTCTGATGCTCGCTTTCTTCGGTACAAAACTGGTACTCGAATTCATACTTCAATAATTTTTTCAT
>JAAEOZ010000182.1 GCA_024222685.1 Gammaproteobacteria bacterium
AGTTGTTCAGCCGAAGCGATCGGTATTGATGGCCGCGATGATAAAATCAGCCTTGGCTCGCAACATTGACGACATAATGATCATGATCGTCAAGAAGGCTGGTAAAATTCAACGTGCCGGCAAGATAAGACTCGATGAATACCTTGAAACTAACAGGGATAACACAGATCGCATTGTGACCAGCTACATGTCCATCCACGAACATGCGTTTGATGATACCGAAATTGATTCGGAGCAGAAACTCGCTGCCATTCAGAGGATCTTTAACCAGAGCCCAGAACTCGTAGATTTCTCAGCCCAACATACCGTTTACGGCAGCAAGAACTATTGTCGCTTTCTATTGCCGTTGTTCCGCGGATCCCGCGCGGCATTTTTTAAAGCACTGAAGCAATTAGAGTTCGTATCTTCCAGTTCTGATCAAGCCCTGCTACAAGCGATCGCATTTGCCCGAGCCCATCATAGATCCCGGTCTCAGTGGATTTCCAGGGAAGCGATTGATCCTGATACCGGGCAAACTATAACCATGGAGGATCTGTCCTGGATCCCAGACAAATGGTGGTATCTGGTCACCGGTCAAAAGCGGCGACAGAAGGTTCCTGAGAAAATAGACCGCCACCAGTTCGAGGTCTGCCTATTTTTCGAACTCATAAACGAGCTCAAATGTGCAGACATGTGCATCGTTGGCAGCGAGGACTTCAGCGACCC
>JAAEOZ010000183.1 GCA_024222685.1 Gammaproteobacteria bacterium
GCATCCTTATTCCAGTGGGATTCAGCCTCAGCAGTAGCCAGTTGAAGCTTTTCCTGCTTTAGATTATCAATATTCCAATACAGCGAAAATCCAACGAACAGGGTCACCACGAAAGCGGTTATCGATGCAGTTATAACGACCGGGGAATCGATGAAACGATATCTTACATCTTCAGAGGCAGTTGAAACGGGATGCTGATTTTCGATGTTGAACACATCAATCCTTACTATAGGGGAAGAACTAAATAAATCCGTTCTATAGCATAAGTAATAGAAAAAACAGCAGAACCTGCCATAAACCACACCATCCATTTAATACAAAATCGGCCGCGTTAAATGCGGCTATTCACTAGCCCGGATATTGCATGAGCGGCCCAAGTAAGCATCAATGAGGTCAGTCTCGATTGAAAGTCCTGTCAAATCATAAGGAATGACTCCTTTAGCGCCGTTCTCTGCCGAAGAAATTACTTAATCCAGAGTCCGTTTAGGGTCGTTTATCGCCGCCGATATCGAGAGTTTCAGGGTCGGTTATTGCCGTTGGTACATTAAGTTTGAACCTCTGTTTTCTCGTAATCGGGCCCTCGGTGAGCCCTGGTGAGAGGCAATCTTCGGCGGTAACCTCAACCGGTCGATGCAACACATGCGTTTAATCTCTCTGCCGGTGTTTCGAACCCCAAGGTTTTTCGGGGACGTTCGTTTAGTTGTCGAGCGATGGCATTGAGTCTTGCCTGAGAGTGTAACGATAAATCAGTTCCCTGCAGAAGAGACTGGTTAAATGGCTATCTGGATTAACGGCGACGTCGGCGGCGGGAGCTGCCGCGGGTCTGGATTTCGTGCTGGCCGCTAGCCTGTGCC
>JAAEOZ010000184.1 GCA_024222685.1 Gammaproteobacteria bacterium
ACAAAAGCGGATTCAGCTGGGAGCATTTAGTCAGGAAAAGAGAGGCCTATATTTCCGGCATCAACGAATGGTACTACGGATATTTAAAAGATCTGGGTGTTGATGTCATTAACGGTGATGCATGCTTTATCGGCGATCATACTGTTGATGTAGACGGCAAACACAATAGCGCAGAGCATATTATGATTGCGACAGGAACGGTTCCTGCAAAACCGAAAATTCCTGGTGCCGAGCATGCCATTACCTCAGATGGTTTCTTCGCGCTTGATTCGCGGCCAGACAAAGTAGCGATTGTTGGATCAGGGTATATCGCGGTTGAGCTCGCCGGTGTGTTGAGTTCTCTGGGAGCTGAAGTAACCCTGTATCTACGCAAATCACATGTTTTAGGAGAGTTTGATAGTTTAATTAAAACGACATTATTTGAAGAGCTCGAAAAATCAGGAATCTGTTTAAAAACCAATTGTCAGATCACGCAAATTGACAGATCTGACGACGGCTCACTTAAGGTTTTTGATAATCAGGGAAAAACACAGTCCGCTATTGACCAGGTCATTTACGCAGTAGGTCGAGTGCCGGATCATAGCAACCTGCAGATAGAGAAATCCGGCGTAGAACTGGACCAAGGCGGATATATTGTTACCGACCTTTATCAGAACACCAGTCAATCTCATATTTTCGCATTAGGTGATATTACCGGGCGCGCTCCCTTGACACCTGTGGCCATTGCTGCCGGGCGCAGACTCGCTGACAGACTATACGATGGGCAACATGATCGTCATCTGGATTATCAAAATATCGCTACTGTTGTTTTTAGTCACCCACCAGTTGGTACAATCGGTCTAACCGAAGAGCATGCCAGGGAAAAATATGGCGATGCCGTAAAGGTTTACCAAACTTCATTTACGGCAATGTACAACGCTATCAGTGATCATGCCGTACCAACCGCAATGAAGCTGGTTTGTCTGGGTGACGACGAAAAAGTTATAGGGCTACATATGATTGGCCCCGGATGCGATGAAATGTTACAGGGTTTTGCGGTGGCGATCCGCATGGGTGCGACCAAGTCTGACCTTGATGATACGGTGGCTATTCATCCTACTAGTGGGGAGGAGCTGGTTACTATGCGGTAGTTTTTTAATTACCTTTGGCCTAACCCGACCTACCGAATGCTTTACCCTTCAAGAGTTTCAACAAACTGCCAATTTCAATATTCCCCCCAGATAAAACCACCACAACCGTTTTTCCCTCGATAGGCATTGCACCAGACAATATAGCAGCCAGACCAACAGCCGCGCCCGGTTCTACCACCACTTTCAGATAGGTAAATGCAGTTTCTATAGCCTGTACAACTACACTGTCATCGACAACCAGCCCACCACTAAGCAGTCTACGGTTGATATCGAAAGTTATCTCCCCAGGCATGGGTGTCACAATAGCGTCGCAGATTGATCTTGCTTCTGGATCATTCGAGACGCGTTCTCCGGTTTCGAGTGAGCGCCTTGTGTCATCGAAATCTTTTGGTTCGACGGCATAAATTGCCATATCAGGCAGCTTCGATTTTACTATAGTAGCTAGCCCTGAAATCAGGCCACCGCCGCCACAGGGGCATAGCAACGCCTGTGCTTCGATTGAACGCTCTGCTAGTTGTTCTACAATTTCCAGGCCGACGGTGCCCTGCCCTGATATAATCGCTTTATCCTCATAGGGTGGAACTATAACCCGCCCTTCCCGCTCGGCTATTTCTTTGGCAATTTGCTCCCGGTTTTCAGTGTATCGATCATATAGAACGACATTCGCGCCATAGGATTTTGTATTGGCTATCTTGAGTTCTGGCGCGTCTTGCGGGATAACAATAGTAGCTGAAGCCCCTGAAGATTGGGCGGCAGCGGCAACTCCCTGGGCATGATTGCCTGATGAATATGCGACTACACCTCGTGCTAATTGATCCTTATTGAGGCTCAGCATTTTGTTACTGGCACCGCGAATCTTGAAAGATCCAGTACGTTGCAGACATTCAGCCTTGAATAATACTCGTCCGTTCAGCGTTTGATTGAGCAGTGGGCTTTCCAGTAGAGGTGTGCGAAAAATGTATGGCGACAGGATATTTGCAGCATTTTCAATATCTTTACAGGTAATCATATAGCATCAGTTTGATTAGCGCTTTTTTGCGATAAGCTGAAAATATTGCGCGATTTGTTTATATGGGTCTCGGTTTATCAACGCTATTTCGATTTTTTTCAATTTTTCGAATTGGGTGCTATGGTCCGAAATACCCTGATTCATCCATTGCTGAGCACAGGCTAGCGGGTCGGTATGAAAGACAACCGGATTGTTGATGTCTCC
>JAAEOZ010000185.1 GCA_024222685.1 Gammaproteobacteria bacterium
GCTTACCTTGGAAACTGGATCGACAATCAGTTTTCGGGCTACTCGGTGCGCTGGACTACCAGCCTGATCATCCTGGGTATAATGGTGGGGGGTATGAATGTTTATCTGTATCTCAAGGAATAAACGGTAAAACAGATGCGTCAGACAAGTCTGGATATAAATACAGTCTTTGATCTCGGCCCGTTGTCGATTACCACTACGGTGATCACCACCTGGTTTATCCTGCTAATACTTGGACTGCTCTGCTGGCTCGTAACGCGGCGGCTAGCTGACCGCCCGGGACCGGTGCAAACTGCGATTGAAGCCCTGGTTACTATTATTGAAAATGCTGTTGCCGATGTAGCGCCACAGCAGGTAAAAGAATTAACGCCGTTTATCGGCAGCCTGTGGATCTTCCTGGTAATAAATAATCTTAGTGGTCTGATTCCGGGAGTTCATTCGCCCACGCGCGATCTGTCGGCAACCTCTGCGCTCGCTATCGTCGTATTCCTGTCGGTACACTGGTACGGAATACGCATACAGGGGGTAAAAAACTATCTATCGCATTACCTGCGTCCAAGCCCGATTCTACTGCCATTTCATATCGTCAGTGAAATTACACGCACGGTAGCCCTCGCGGTCCGCCTGTTTGGCAATATGATGAGTCTGGAAATGGCCGCTTTACTGGTATTACTGGTGGCCGGATTTCTTGCCCCGGTTCCAATTCTCATGCTGCATATTATCGAAGCCCTGGTCCAGGCTTATATATTTGGCATGCTAGCCCTGGTCTATGTCGCCGGGGGCATTCAGTCACAACAGCTTAAGCAAAACAAATTAAAGGAGTAAATTATGCCTGACCTTTCCACTTTTACCATGGCTTCTACCCTTGCCGCGATTATCGGTATCGCCATAGGCGTCATGTTGCCTGCTATCGCCATGGGCTGGGCAATCAGTCGCGCCATGGATGCTTTGGCGAGACAACCCGAGGCCGAGCGCGCCATCATGCGGACGCTTTTTATCGGACTGGCAATGATCGAGTCGCTGGCAATTTATGTTTTGGTAATTGTCCTGATCATTCTGTTTCGTAATCCTCTGCTCGAATACCTGTTGCCGTAAAAGGCATTAATAGACTGGAGCTAAACTGTTGGAACTCAACTGGTCGACATTCGTTCTCGAGATTATAAATTTCCTGGTACTGGTCTGGATTTTAAAAAGATTTTTATACCGTCCTGTCCTCGCGGCACTGAAGCAGCGCCAGGACAAAATCGAACAGAAGCTCGACGAGGCTGCAAGACTAAAGGCTGAAGGCACAGACCTGGAGCGGCAATACCAGAGCCGAACGGAAGACTGGGATCGCGAAAAACAACAGGCCCGCGACGCACTGCACCAGGAAATCCAGGCTGAGCGGGTTAAAAAACTTGCGCAACTGGAACAGGAACTTGCGAGCGAAAAAGCAAAAGTGGCAGTTATCGAGCAGCGCCACCAAACTGAGGCACAACAACAATATCAGCAAAACGCGCACAAGCAGGGAGCCAGGTTTGCCGCCAGCCTGCTAAGCACGGCCGCCGGGCCGGAAATGGAACTGCGGTTATTTGACTTGCTGTTACAGACTTTCGATCAGCTAGA
>JAAEOZ010000186.1 GCA_024222685.1 Gammaproteobacteria bacterium
CAACTTTCGAAAGCACCCTCAATGGTGGCAAAACGTAAGGTTTCCTTGCCAACTCCGAGTACATCGGGTAATTGTAGCGCTACCATACCGACCATTAATCCCGCGAGTGCCGGGCGGTACTTTGCCGGGATCGGTAGTTTGGGCGCCAGGCCGTCGACATAGAAAATCGAGCGCATAAAACCTACTGATAAAAAGGCACACAGAAAGCCAAGCAGAGCAAACAGCGCGAATTCATAACTATGACTAACCCCGCTAAATTCAACCAGGAAAAGCGGTGGGCGTTCGAAAAATATATTTGCCATGACATAACCCGTCGCAGCGGCAACCGTGGTCGGCGCAAATGCCTGTAAGGAGTAATGGCGCAGGATCACTTCATGGGCGAATACAAGTCCGGCAATGGGGGCATTAAACGCTGTTGAAATGGCGGCTGACACACCACAGGCAATCGCAATGGTTGGTAAATTTGCTATGGGTAGTTTTAATCGTGAAACAAGATTGCCGGCGATGGCCCCCATATAAACCATAGGACCGTACTGTCCCACTGAGGCCCCACTACCGATCGAGACAATGGCTGCGAACGTGGATACGACGCCAGAACGAACTGATGGTAAAGGAGCACGAAGCTGGACTGCGCGAATCACATCAGGAGGTCCCAGGGGTCGCTGTTCCGTTGAATACCGCTGGATAACAATGCCGACCACCAGGCCACCCAGCATCGGCACTAGAATTGTTGCAGCCGAGAGTAACAGAGGATTCTGGAGCTGTACCCGAGAACGCGGCGAAATGAGCAACACATCATTGAGCCAATGCACAGTTTCGATAAAGGCAATGGCTGCCAGTGAAGCCAGACTTCCCAGCACTAAAGCGAGAAGACTCAAAATAGCGATGCGATAACCAAGTGTGCCGAAGGAGACTTTGGAAACCATACCCAAAGGTTATTGAATTTTAATACACATAGCAATTGGCTATATTCAAGTGATAAGTACGGGAAGTTTACAGAGTATCCGCATTATATAATGCAGGCATCATTCATATGGTTATGATCTTATCAATCGCGATAAAGAAACCAGAAGGTTTTTCACCCTGTTAAATCTGTCGATTGCCAGGCCTGATTCACTAATTCATTTATCAATATACTTTTTAAATCATTACAAAGTTCGTTGTTCCTGCCAGCCCCTGTGCGTACTACGTGAACAATGCCTGCCAGCTCAGGTAACTCCATATTAACCGGCACCAGCGCTTCATCGACTACAGACTCGGTAATCAATGCGACCCCAATACCCTGTCGAACTGCTTCGTTGACACCTCTCGCGCTTGGACACTCAAATACTACATTAAGCTTCCTGCCCTGTTGTTTTAAAGCACGACTGGCTGCTTTACGATAATAGCAATCTTCACTAAACGACACGAATGGAATCACATTTTCGACTGACAAAGGAAAATCAGCTGATTGCACCCAAAGTAATCGATCTCGCCAAAGCACTGTATCAGTCTTACGAATCTGGTTGTCGAAAACCTGCAGTATCGCCATATCTACCTGCCCCTTTTTCAACCAGTCTGATAGCACCAGACTCTGTGCAATTTTTATCTGTAAATTAACTTCTGGATGGCCACGTTTGAACTGGCCCAACACCCGCGCCAGGGATCCATGAGTTGCATCCTCTGTTGCCCCTAGAACGAGATTGCCCCGTAAAGGCGAAATTCGGTAATTCGACAGCATTTCGTCATGAAGTACCACCAATCTGTTAGCGTACTCATGAAAACTTTTTGCCTCCTTCGTCAGTACAAACCCATCACTCTGACGCTTCAGTAATTTAAACCCAAGCCGGTTTTCCAGGCGTTTAATTGTATGACTTACAGCAGACTGCGTTAAATTAAGATGACTTGCGGCTATACCCACTCTCTTTAGGCTTACTACAGAGGTCAACACACGAAGAGAATCAACATCCAGCTTATTAGACATATATGAACATAATTCATTTTAATATGTTTTTATATCACTTTAGTCATAAAAAGAAAATCGTTAATATGTGCTCAACCATATTACCTTCACCAGGATTAAAACCATGAACACAAGCTTATCCAACTACAAAGCATTAACTTTCGATTGCTACGGTACCATGATCGACTGGGAATCCGGTATCTGGGATGCCATGCAACCCCTTATTCTGAAAAACAAACGTGACGACATCACCAGGCAGATTGGTCTTGAAGCCTATGCAATTATCGAGGCCGAGCAGGAAAGACAAACGCCTGACATGCTCTACCCACAGTTGTTAAGCGAAGTTCATACATCGTTGGCCCGGTATTTCGATCTTCAATCCACCACAGAGCTGGACACAGCATTCGGAGCCTCCCTGCCTTACTGGCCTGCCTTCGCCGACAGTGCGGACGCGTTACGTATTCTAAAAAAACATTTCAAGCTAGTCATTTTATCGAACGTGAATCGTGATGGATTTGCAGCGTCTAACCGCAGGCTCGGTGTCGAGTTTGATGCAATATACACCGCCGAAGATATCGGCTCTTACAAACCAGACCCGACTAATTTTAAATACATGCTCGAGCACCTGGAGCAAGACCTGGGTATTAGCGCCAATCAGATTTTACATACCGCACAAAGCATGCACCACGATCATGTTCCAGCCAGTCAGTTCGGCCTGGCAAAAGCCTGGATCGATCGACAGAATTTGCAGGGTAGTGATAACTGGGGAGCAACAGCGAGGGTAGATAAATTACCTTCGGTGGATTTTCGTTTTAATACGTTAGCGGAAATGGCTGCTACATTAACCAAGTAGGTATTCCTGCAGGACGCAATAACGAACACCTTCCGACTCTGTTACCGATTCAATCAATACAAACCGGTCTACAAACCAGCTAATGTTGTTAACCGGTTTTGTTTCCGGCCTCTCAATCACCTTTCGTGCCACCGTTATATGGGGCGAATAAGGCCGTGTTTCAGGCTGGTATTCACAACAACTAATTTTGTCACCCAGGCTTTTCTGTAAGTCGAACAATGCATCAGGTGGATGCTGACTACCAAACCAGAGCACTCCAGGTTTTTTGAAATAACCGGTTTGATCAATGAGTAACTCAAATGGTCTGGAGCGTACCTTGTTAGCCTGCCTGTCTAAACATTGTTTTTCGTCATAGCTAGTATTACCGACAAAATGTAATGTCATATGCCAGTTATATCCAGGCACCTGGCGACCACTTTTCAAACAATATGACTTTATGCTGTGAGAAATTTGCTGGCGTACACTTTCATCCGGCCAGAGTGCAAAGAACAACCGAATATCTTTAATCAAAATTCAAAACATAGTTTTCCACTGCTTGCTACGGTATCATAGCAGATTGTTTTTTTCAGACATTGTCGATAGAAAAAGCTATATCCATGGGAAACAGCGTCGCCAATATAAATTCTTTCGCCGATTCACAGTCCGATCTCCGTTATTTAAAACACCGCTCCATTCTGGTTCTCGACGATGAGCCGGGAATACGAAATTTCCTCGTTAAAGGCCTTGGCAAATACCTTGGCTTAATTGAATCGGCCGACTGCTTTGAATCCGCAGATGAGTTGCGCCAACGCTGTCACTTCGACCTGATCATTGCCGATATTAAATTACCGGGCGGTTCCGGGGTTGACTGGGTAAAACGCCTGCGCGAGTCAGGCTGTACAACTTCGGTAATTTTCATTACTGCACATGCACATCTCAGCATCGCAATAGAAGCGATTCGTGCCGGCGCCGCAGACTTCATCATTAAGCCGTTCAGGATGGATCAGATCATCACAGCCATCGATCGCTGTATCGAAAGACAGGATATAAAACGCGAAAATTTTGTGTTGCGCCGACAGGTCGACAAAATATTTACTGCCTCTGGAATGGTGGGTACCTGTGAAGTTATGACAAACCTCTGTGATGTTATAAAGCGTGTGGCACCCATGCCTTCAACAATATTATTAGAAGGTGAATCGGGCACCGGTAAAGAGCTGGCCGCACGAAGTATTCATGACCTGAGTGAACGTTCTGGCATTTTTGTTCCGGTTAACTGTGGCGCAATTTCTGCTGAACTTCTTGAAAGTGAATTGTTTGGTCACGTCAAAGGGGCTTTTACCGGAGCACATCAGGCTCGTGAGGGTCTGTTCGGTCATGCCAGTGGCGGTACATTGTTTCTTGACGAAATTGGTGAAATGCCACTTGCTATGCAGGCACATTTATTACGGGTTCTGGAAGAAAAAACCATCCGGCCGGTGGGTTCGAACCAGGAAGTACCTGTGGATGTTCGTATCATTGCGGCCACCAACCGCAAACTCGACAAGCTGGTAGCCGAAGGAAATTTTAGAGAAGATCTGTTTTTTCGACTGAATGTACTTAATTTACAGATCCCACCATTGCGCGAAAGACTAGACGACCTGGCTGTACTTAGCAGGCATTTCGCCGAATCTATTGCTGCCAGCCTCGGCATCAGGCCGATATTAATAGACGACCGGGAACTCGGGCTTCTTTCTGCATACCAGTGGCCAGGCAATATCCGGGAGCTAAAAAATGTCATCGAACGCAGTTTACTACTCAACATGTTGCCAAGCAGCTGTATCATCAACGATACTTCAGCAGCAACAACGAGTACTCCCAGTAGCAACAGCCTGGAACTGGCCGAAATCGAAAAACATCATATTCTCAAAATACTGGCTCTTGAGTCTGGCAATAAATCAGCCGCTGCCAGGTTACTCGGCGTATCAAGAAAAACCCTCGAACGAAAAGTTGCGCTCTGGGAAAGCCTTAGTTAGTTTTCGACCATGTTGGTGATTACCAATCTAATCGACAAGATCAGGAATACGGTTAGATACAAACTACTGGTACTGGTACTGTTCCCTATTATGCTGGTGATGCCGATTACGCTGGTACTGGCAATTTACTGGGGTGCTAATTTCAGTTATGAGCAACTTTATATCAAGGTCAATACCGACCTGTCAGTTTCCCACGATGTCTTCGAACGAATCAAGCGTGATTACCTTAATTCACTGGGAAAAACTGCCGAGTCATATAGTTTTCATTCACAGTTAATCTCCGGAAATTCAGAACAGATACACCAGCAATTGCAGCAGCTCAAGCTGGACTATTCTTTATCCTATATTAACCTGCTAGATAGCGATGGATTCATCACTACCGTCAAAGCATCGACTAGCCACCAGCTTGCCAGGCAATCGACTGCGCTTGATGCGGCCCTGCAGGGTATCGCTTCCTCCGGTATCGAAATTTTTAGTGCCACAGAACTCGCTGAGAAAGGCCTGTCTGAAATTGTAGATTTACCGCTGATTGAGACAGCTCGTGCTCGTCCCACGGATCGCAGAATCGAAGACCGCGGCATGATGATTCGTGTTTTGTATCCGGTTGTCGATCAAAATGGTGAAATTCTTGCCGTACTCGATGCAGGCGTATTACTCAACGGAAATTTCACATTTGTCGATGTTATTCGCGATCTGGTATATGGTCCGGGTAGTCTGATTGAAGGAAGTATCGGCACCGTTACAGTATTTCTGGAAGACGTCCGCATCAGCACGAATGTCCCTATTCGCCCAGGTGAACGCGCGCTTGGTACACGAGTATCTAACGAAGTACGAACAATTGTGCTGGATCAGGGGCATACCTGGATTGATCGCGCATTCGTCGTAAACGACTGGTATATTTCTTCCTATGAGCCGATTATAGATATCGATGGCAACCGCGTAGGGATGCTATACGCAGGCTTTCTCGAAACACCATTTCGCCAGTCGTTGATCAATGCTTTGATTGTATTAATTCTGTTATTTTTCATGCTAATGGGTTTAACCGGACTGGTTGCGGTGAAAGGTGCAAAATCAATATTCAAGCCACTCGAGCTAATGAGTTCAGTGGTACAGGCCACACGTCGGGGCGAGGATAAACGAATCGGTGAAATTACCACCAGAGATGAGATAGGTTCACTAGCAAATGAATTCGACGCTATGCTCGACCTGCTCAATGAGCGCAAGATTCTGCTGCAAAAATGGGCGGATGATCTGGAGGAAAAAGTCGATGAAAGAACTGCCGAGCTCAAACACAAGAATAACGAATTAATGAACACCATAACCGTGCTTCGCAAGACTCGTCAGAAGCTGGTAGTAGCGGAAAAACTGGCAGCCCTTGGAGAACTCACAGCCGGTGTTGCACATGAAATCAATAATCCTACCGCTGTCATGCTAGGCAATCTGGATCTCATTATTGCCGAACTGGGGGATAATCTCACACCAGTGCAGGATGAAATTGATCTGGTGGTTGATCAAATTTACCGGATCAAGGATATCACCAACAATCTGTTGCAGTATGCCCGTCCAGATACTTATGCCGGCTATATGGCTGAAATCGATATCAATCACATCATCGAGGAAACGCTTAAACTGGTACATCACTTCAGAGCTAGCATATATTATCGTTTCGATATGAATCTGGAAGCGGCTTTACCGATTAATATCAATCAACAGGAGTTACAGCAGGTATTAATCAATCTGCTCAGTAATGCTATCCAGGCACTACCCGAGCACGATGGTGTGGTCTCTATTACAACTCGGGATATTGATGGAAGCTCGGTGGAAATCATTATCGAAGACAATGGTCATGGTATGGATCAGGACATGGTGAGCAAGGCCTTTAATCCATTTTATACTACCAAGGGTCAGGGTGAAGGAACGGGCCTTGGGCTGTCAATCAGCTACGGATTGATCCGTCGTTATGGCGGCAATATTGAAGTTACATCAGAGCCAGGAAACGGCACTCGTTTTGTTGTGACTTTGAATTGCGAGCCGGTCATCATTGAGGATGAAAAGATGATACAGGAACAGCTTGAGGAGATTGAAGCTGCGGTAGGTTAACAGGGAAGCCCGGGGAACTCTCGGACAGTTAATTGCACCATCCCCTAATAAGACGTGATAAAACTCGCCCCTACAACACATTACTCAGCCTTTTTTTGTGAACCAGCGCAAGGAAGTAAACTATTTCACATTCTACAATCGAAGCTCGGAATTACTGTCACGGATTGATTGTATTTATTGTCATAGCTGTATCTGGACTGGCAATAATCGTTGGCAGAGGTCACATGATAGATAGAAGTAATGAAATTATTAAGCGGTTAGACAGAATGGCGAACGACCGCAACCTACCTATACGTACACGAAACCAGATACGGGAGGCGGCGTTGCATATCAAGGAATTACACGATGGGGTGAAAAATATCCGTGAATTGTATCTGAAACTGAAAGGCGCCGAAATTAACTAGTATTCCTTACGCTTGAGTAATTAGTAGAAGACCATCATTCTATAGATCAACCCAGGCAAAAAAGGAAACCTTAGCTTCCTTTTTTGCTTTCACAGAGTCGATCAGCCAGCATCTCCGTCAAGCCTAGTATCTCGATTTCCATCTCATTTTCTTCAAGACCTTCTTCCATCACCAGTCTACAGTTCGAGCAGGCTGTTATTATCGTGTCGACATTTATTTCTTCGAGCTGCGACTTCTTCCGATTAAAAGCAGTAAGTTTTAAACTGTCAGCACGTTCGTTACTACTGATGCCGCCACCACCGCCACAGCACCAGTTCATGACCCCATGTTCCGTCATTTCGACAAAATTCTCGGCGATCGGGTTCAAGAGGTTCCTGGGCTGTGCACTTACGCCGCCGCGACGAACAATCGAGCAGGGATCGTGAAAAGTTAAACGTTCGCTTTCCTTGCCGGTTGTTTTCAGTCGACCTTCACGCCTCAACTCATCCAGCAATTCAAGAATATGCACGACATTAAAATCGTAGGCTTTACCGATAAAATTAGGTCCCTCCCAGCGGATTGCTGTATATGCATGACCGCATTCCGGACTGATGACATTTTTAACCTTTAGCTTTTGCGCTCCAGCAACCACCCTTTCTACTAGTTGGCCGGCAATCTCTTTATTACCAATTTGCAGCCCGGCATTGGTCGCTTCGAAAGCCTCTGAGCACAGCGTCCAACTTACTCCGGCATGATCGAAGATTCGTGCTATCGAGCCAAGATACTCTGGATAAAGCATGATTTCCATCGATGATAACAATGCCAGGTAATCAGCGCCTGCAACATCAACCGGTATTTTTAATCCGGTTTCGCTTTCTAAGTGTCCAATTTGTGCCTGCAAAGCGGGTAATTTAACCCCCATGGGGCTACCGATTTCTACTGCTCTTTTGGTCGCTCCAACCAGGCCCGGCGGTGAATATCCACCAACAGCTAGACCATGTTTTACCTTGAAGATTATCGCACTAATATCGATACCTAGTGGGCAAACCATGCTACAACGCCCACACATTGAGCAACCGTCATAAACCAGTGCTTCCCAGTCGGAAAGATCTTCTTCTGTAAGTGGTTTGACTAACCCCAGGCTGGTTGCCAGTTTTCCCCAGAATGTGTATTCCGATCGCCAGACTTTTTTTAAGGGCTCAGTTTTATAAATTGGTGTATAGCGAGGATCATTGGTTTCGGTATAAAACAGGCAGGCTTCGGCGCATACGCCACAATGTACACAACTTGAAAAAAATGATTTAACTTTCGGATCGACTTCCGCGCGCAATACCGCCAGGGCTTTCTCCAGCCTTTCGCTCATCTATACCATCTCCGTTGTTTCGCCTTCATCACTAGGAACTAACACCTCGTCGAGCAAACCAGGCACCGGTGAATAGCCTGCTGGGTACAAAAGTGAATGTATGCATCAAACAACTGAATGGAAAATAAATCAGGAATAATTCGACACTGAAGCGATGCAGCAATCTGAGCGCGGTAAAACTTTCGAGCAAAGCCAGGCAACCGGTTAACATCACTACAAAAGTTAATATTGCCGCGATATGATCATCCAGCGATGAAATCAAACGACTAACCATGTTAGTCATACGTCGCAACCATAGTACCAACAAACCGAAGAATGCAAACTCGGAGGCGACAATGAAAGCCCAGTGAGGCATCGGCGTCCAGCCGAAGCCCAGAAATTCTTTCTCGAAAAAAACGACATGTGGTGCTGCAAAAAATATTACAGCAAACAACCCGAGATGGAAGATATAGCCAGCGACAATCTGAATTCGGGTTTTCGAAGTCATGCTTTTATGCGGAACAAAACGACTGAACACAGTTTTAATAGCGCCAGGTACAGCAGACTCACGTGGTACCGATAAATCAGGTTTATGCCTGCCAAATGCAATGCTAAGCAATTGCCAGATAACACCTATACTGAATACCACCAGCGAGAAATACCATAATGGTCCATCAATAAAAGTTTCTATCATTTACCCTGCTCCATCGCCTCTGTCGTCAGGCCACCTTCGGATACCGCCTTACCCTGCAATCTGGCGTACTCCTCAGCAGAGATTATAAGATTATTTTCATGGCACTCTCTGGCCCAGCGGTCATGGTGAGTCACTACCCAGTTGATATCGACATAGCCAGTCTTCATACCTTCCAGAGATCCTTCAGAGCCAATCGATCCCAGGTACATATGCCCCAATGATACCGCCATTAGAATAATAGCAGCACTCACATGAATCACGTGCGACAACTCCATAATTAGCCTGCTCTGACCTAAACTGGGGGAAACCAGAATAACCCCGCTCACCGATATCACTAATCCGACCAGGATAACCATCCAGTACCAGGTCTTTCCCCCCATGTTAAAAAAGCCACCGGTGACTTGCGATTTACCAATCATTCCTCCGCCTGTTAGCAACCAGGTCAAATCACCTTTTTCATAGATATTTCGCCGAGCAAAACTAAACAGCATCATAAGCAGCGATACAATAAATATTGGGCCGAATAAATTATGCCCTTCTTTGCTCGCAGAAGCGAAAAGCGAGAACACTTCCTTGCCCAGAAATGGCAATATAAAATCGCGCCCTAGTAACAATATCAATCCACTAATGGCGAGGAACAAAAATACCAGAGCGAGAACCCAGTGCCCTATCCTTTCGAAGTCGGAAAACCTGAATACCATGCGCCCAGACAGACCACCTTCGATACCGACCTTGCCCCGTATTATGTAAAACACCAGAAGCATAAGCGCAATAACCACTAAGGCGCCTGCGCCAAAACTGACTAGTTTGTCGACACGAAATCTGGCCCACCTGTCACCCTGCACATTGATGAGTAAATGAGTATCGACCCCACTAATCTGTGTACTTCCCTGCAATGGAACATCCCGCTGCCTTACTTCACGCCACAATTCGCTGCCTGGGTTTTCAATCAAAACACCCTGAGATTTGCCCGCCTCATGATTTCCGGCAAATCCTGCCTGTGGTAAGACGCAGATGACCAGGAGTATATATGTTATGGCAAATTTCACGAACCTTCTCAGCACTGGAGCGAAAAACTTTTCAACCATACGACAACCCTCTCGTTATTTCGCCAAGCGTTACCGGTACCGATACTTCCCTGTATCAGCCCGGCTCCCCCCTGTACGCGAATAGGCTTTTTTAGCCACCCTGTTCGACGCTACTGAGGTTAGCACCTCGGTCGAGCACGCTGGCGCCACGATTGATAACACGTTTACGATAAATATCCGATAACAGGTTTGCATCACCCGCCAGCAGTGCCTTGGTAGAACACATTTCCGCACAAAGTGGCAATTTACCTTCGGATAAACGATTACGACCGTATTTTTTATACTCATCGGAACTATGATCTTGTTCTGGGCCACCTGCACAGAAAGTGCACTTATCCATCTTACCCCTTGACGAGAAGGCTGCATTTTCAGGGAATTGCGGTGCCCCAAACGGACAGGCGTAGAAACAATAACCACAGCCAATACAGATATCCTTGTCGTGCAGTACAACACCATCTTCGGTCGTGTAAAAGCAGTCGACAGGACAGACTGCAGCACAGGGAGCATCAGAGCAATGCATACAGGCGACAGACAGGGAGCGCTCACCCTGTTCGCCATCCTTAATGGTAACTACTCTACGGCGATTGACTCCCCAGGGTATCTCATGCTCATTCTTACAGGCGGTTACACAGGCATTACATTCAACACAGCGTTCCGCATCACAATAAAATTTCATTCTAGCCATTTTATATTTCCTCGCTGTTTAGGCTTTGGTAATGCGGCACAGGCTGCATTTTGATTCTTGCATTTGCGTCACAGAATCGTAACCATAAGTCATCGCCGTATTAGCCGCTTCGCCGACAATATATGGTGCGGATCCCTCGGGATACTTCGGTGTCAGATCAACACCATGCATGACACCCGCAAAATGGAAAGGCATAAATGCAACACCCGAACCAACCCGCCTGGTGACCAGGGCTTTCACTTTCACCTTCGATGCCTCGGCACCTTCTACCCAGACATCATCGCCATCCTTAATGCCAGCATTATTGGCATCTCGGGGATGCATTTCGACAAACATATCCTGTTGCAGCTCTGCCAGCCAGGCGTTTGATCTGGTCTCTTCGCCACCACCCTCGTATTCAACCAGTCGTCCGGTCGTCAGAATGGTGGGGTAGTCTTTACTATGGTCCTTCGCCTGTATAGACATATAGCGCGTCGGTAAGCGCCAGAATAATTTACGGTCTTCATAGGTTGGATATTTCTCGACCAGATCACGTCGTGAGGTATAAAGCGGCTCCCGATGAATCGGCACAGGGTCCGGGAAAGTCCATACCATGGCTCTCGCCTTGGCGTTACCAAATGGTGAGCAACCGTGCTTAATAGCGACTCGCTGGATACCCCCTGAAAGATCCGTTTTCCAGTTTCTACCTTCGGCAGCTTTTTGCTCCTCTGGGGTCAGGTCACCCCACCAGCCAAGCTTCTTCAATACCTTGTCACTAAACTCAGGGTAACCATCTTTAATTTCAGAACCTTTACCATAAGAACCCTCTGCCAGTAGATTGACACCATTTCTTTCAACACCAAATCGAGCTCTGAATGTAAGCCCGCCCTCGCCTACTGGTTTAGAGGTATCGTATAGATTCGGTGTGCCGGGATGGTTCATTTCCGGCGTTCCCCATGATGGCCATGGAAGCCCGTAGAAATCACCATCGGCAGGACCGCCCTCTGCTTTCAGGGTGTCATAATCGAAGGTACCCCAGTTCTCCTGATGCTTCTTCAAACGTTCCGGGCTTTGACCGGTATAGCCAATCGTCCACATGCCTCTGTTAATCTCGCGCAGCACATCTTCAATCAGAGGCTCGTCTCCGTTGACCTTGATTTTCTTGAACATCTGATCAGAAATACCGAGCTTTTTCGCCAATTTATACATGATGGTATGATCTGGCAAAGATTCAAACAGTGGTTCGATTACTTTTGTCCGCCACTGGAATGAGCGATTCGATGCTGTCACAGAACCGTAGGTCTCCAGCTGCGTTGCAGCAGGAAGAAGATAAACGCCATCTTTACGATCCGGCATGACTGCCGAGGCAGTTGGATAAGGATCAACCACAACCATCAATTCGACCTTTTCCATGGCCTTCTTCTGTTCCGAGCCACGAGTCTGGCTATTGGGTGCATGACCCCACAGTATCATCGCCTTGACGTTATCTTTCTGCCCCATATTAGCCGGGTCTTCGAGCACTCCATCTATCCAGCGTGATACCGGGATACCTTTGGTATTCATGACATGAACATCTTTGCCCTTGCTCTGTTCATAACTACCACTATCAAACTGGCCTTTCACCCAGTCATAATCGAGATCCCAGACGCGCGACCAGTGCTTCCACGAACCCGCACTTAAACCGTAGTAACCAGGCAATGTATTGGCGAGTACACCAAGGTCGGTAGCACCCTGCACATTATCATGACCACGAAAAATATTTGCCCCGCCACCTGCAACACCCATGTTGCCAAGCGCCAACTGAAACGCACAATAGGCTCGCGTGTTGTTATTACCAACAGTATGCTGTGTACCACCCATACACCAGATAAAAGTGCCCGGACGATTATCTGCCATTGCTTTCGCTGCAGCATAAACTTCTCTTTCTGGCACACCGGTGACTTTTTCTACTTCATCTGGTGTCCAGTTTTTAACCTCTTTCATGACATCGTCAAGGCCATATACGCGCTGACGAATAAACTCCCTGTCTTCCCAGCCATTTTCAAAAATATGCCAGAGCATGCCCCAGATAATCGGCACATCGGTTCCGGGCCGGATTTTCAGATAATGGTCAGCGTGGGCCGCGGTCCGCGTGTAACGTGGGTCAATCACAATTATCGGTGCATTATTCTCTTCCTTGGCTTTGAAAATATGCTGCAATGCCACTGGATGTGCTTCCGCCGGATTAGATCCTATCAACAATACCGACTGGGAAAAGTGTATATCGTTGTACGAGTTTGTCATTGCACCATAACCCCAGGTATTGGCTACCCCGGCTACAGTCGTTGAGTGACAGATGCGTGCCTGATGGTCAACATTATTAGTGCCCCACATGGCCGCCATTTTACGGAACAGGTAAGCCTGCTCGTTGCTGTGTTTTGCCGAGCCCAGCCAGTACACTGAATCTGGCCCTGATTTTCCTCTGATATCGAGCAGCTTGTCACCGATTTCATTAATCGCCTCATCCCAGGAGACGCGTTTCCACTTGCCGTCGACCAGCTTGGTAGGATATTTTAATCGACGCTCACCATGACCATGTTCGCGAATTGAGGCGCCCTTGGCACAGTGCGAACCCCGATTGATTGGATGATCGAAGGCAGGTTCCTGCCCGGTCCAGACCCCATTCTGGACTTCGGCTATAATGCCGCAGCCGACCGAACAGTGGGTGCATATTGTCTTCACCCGCTCGATATTGCTGCCTGCAGTTGAAGTCGCCTGCGCCTTTTTCATCATCACTGGAGCAACAGTGGTCGTCAGCGCGGCACCACCAGCCATGAGACTGGAGTTTCTCAGAAACGCCCGCCGACTGATTGCCTCTCCTGCGGTTTTATTTTTTACTTTACCGGATTCGATCTTGCCTGAGCTGACTTGCGTTACCCGAGTCGATCTTCTGGTTAATTTACTCATCATCAATCTCCCCGTTATTAGCTTGCAGCAGATTTATAGTATTCCAGAACATGCGGTGTTAACTGATAGCCTTTGTTCTGTTTACTTTGCACATCATCGTCGGCTACTGTCGCTACAGCCTCTCCACATACCACTGCCGTTGTGACGACCCCTGCGCCAGCGAGCGCCGATTTTTTGATAAAATCGCGTTTACTGGTATCTAGCTTTTGCCTGTTTTTTTTCACCTGTTACTCCTCCCCTTAGATAGGTTTAAATATCAATCATTACTGTCATCAGTTAAATCACCAATGGTCAAACATCAGCTTTGCATGGAAAAATACTGCTTCTCCAACGCGATATAGGCGGCCCCAAATCGAGCCACCGCTTTATAAAATACGGATGATCCAGCTTCACCCAGATCATTGAAAAAAGATTGCATCCAGCTCAACATATGGGTCTGGAAAAACTGCTTTTGCACACTCAGTTCTGTTGCATCACTAATCATGATCGACATGACTTCACATAGTGCTGCAACGTGATCCTCGGGTTCTACCACTGCTTCATTACGCTGATATCCCAGGCGATTGAGATCATCGCGCAAGTCACTCAATGGCTTCTCCATTAGAAACCCGGTCAAATACCATGAGCCGTACGGCACCACTTCACCTTTACCGAGGCCGATAAATAGTTGATAAAATTCTTCTTCGATTGAGTCGGGACTATGGCGTTGTGCTGAGAGAGCCAGGGTTGACATAGCCAGCATTAAATCATCGCCGTTTTCAGCCATTCCCCCCAGGCAACTTAACTGATCGAGGATTTCCTGATCCGGTGGGGAACGAAACAGTCCAGCGAGCAAGCTATATGCGGAAGCTCGATAACTTTGCTCTTCATCGATAGCAATAGAACCGGGCAGGCTGGCAGCTTCCAGACTTTCGGCACTTCCTCCTGCTAATTTATTTGCATCTATGCTTACTGCAGCGTGTGATGTCATATCTTTGGTTTTGTTATTCATAAACAAGAAGCAACCTCTATTCCCGTTGCTATAGGGGAAAAATTACTAATTATTACCAATACCGGTAGCAATTCCTTACCCGATTAATTTAATGGGTCAAAATCACCCTTCATGGCTTGCGGATCCTGGACAATATCTGCCACTCGACAGTCCTCGCACATTTTCAGTCGATCCAACGCTCGGTTGCTAGCAAACATATAATGGTTCTTCAGCCTGTCCTGCATTTTGTCTATTACTGAAGTCGGTGCAAATGGCTTACCACAACTGATACAGGCGAACGGAACATCCTGATTCAGTGCAAGTGAGGCATTTCTGCTCTCTCGATCAAACACAAATCTCGGAGAGATAGCGATAGCATCCTCCGGGCAGGTTTGCGTACAGGCGCCACATTGAAGGCAATTACTCTCGATAAAAAATATTTCTGGAATTTCACGATTCGATCCATCCTGCAGCGCTTTACCCGGGCAGGCACCAACGCACGACATGCAAAGTGTGCAACGTGATTCGTCGATAACTGCAGTTCCAAACGGAACACCGGCTGGCAAGCCGACCATCCCTGTTTCTATTTTACATTGTTGATATAGATGATCGACTGCCTGAAAAACAGCCTGGCGCTTGCTGTCTGGCATGGTATAGATTGCGGGTTTAAACTGAATTTCAGATACCTCGGCAATAAACGCGTTTTCAGTAGCATGTAGCCTGACCAAATCGGCATTCAGTTCGAAACCATGTAGTAATATCTGAAGCCATTCCAACTGACGATTTAAGAGACTTAGAGATACATCAGGAATGTCTTCGTTGTGAAGCAACACCACTTGCGAAGCGCCATACGCCAGAGCTGATAAACATAAGTCCGCACCAACGCTGGCCAGTTCCTCGACTCTGAATGGCAAAATATTATCAGCAGCATTCAATAACTCCTGTGGAAATTCCTCTTCGGCGTGGAACACTATTACAGCGCGTTCACCACCACTGCGACGAAA